>JAFLVH010000014.1 GCA_022508365.1 Clostridiales bacterium
GGCACGCCCGTCACCTTGGAAATGTACGGAATGGTGCGCGATGAGCGCGGATTGACCTCTATGACGTAAATCTTGCCGTCGCTTATTATGTACTGAATGTTTACAAGCCCCTTGGTGTTGAGCGCAGTGGCAAGCTTCTTAGTGTAGTCGATGATCTCTTCCTTGTTTTTGTCGGAGATGTTTTGGGACGGATACACCGCAATACTGTCGCCGCTGTGTATGCCGGCGCGCTCTATATGCTCCATAATGCCGGGGATGAGGATGTCCTCGCCGTCGCAAATGGCGTCAACCTCTATCTCCGTGCCCATGACGTACTTGTCAATAAGCACTATGTTGTCGGGATTGCCGTCGAGGATAATCGACATGTATTCCTTTACGTCCTCGTCGGAGAACGCTATAATCATGTTCTGTCCGCCGAGCACGTACGAGGGGCGCAGCAGCACCGGATAGCCAAGGCTGTTTCCGGCTTCAAGCGCCTGCTCGGTGGTCTTTACCGTATGCCCCTGAGGGCGCGCAATGCCGAGGCTTTCGAGCAGTGCGTCAAACCGCTCCCTGTCCTCCGCCGCGTCGATGGAATCCGCCGGCGTGCCTAAGATTCGCACGCCCTTTTCGGACAGGTGCTTGGTAAGCTTAATCGCCGTCTGTCCGCCGAACGCCACCACAACGCCGTAGGGGCGCTCTGTTGCGATAACGTTGTCCACGTCCTCGTCGGTGAGCGGCTCAAAGTACAGCCTGTCCGCCGTGTCAAAGTCGGTGGAAACAGTCTCGGGATTGTTGTTGACTATGGCGACGTCGTAGCCGAGGTTTTTAAGCTCCCATACGCAGTGAACGGACGCGTAATCGAACTCTATGCCCTGCCCGATACGAATGGGACCCGAACCGAAAACTATCACGCGCTTAGCGTTGCTGTTCTTTTCGTCAATGTATTCCTTGGCCTCGTTTTCGTCGTCGTAGGTCGAATAGAAGTACGGCGTTTCCGCCTTGAACTCCGCGGCGCAGGTGTCCACCGTCTTGAATACGGCGCGGCGGTGCATGGGAAGCTCGCTTCCCGAAATCTCTTTAAGCGCGCAGTCGGGATAGCCCAAACGCTTGCCCTGCATATACTCCTGCTTGGTGATAGCTCTGTTTTCTATCGAACGCTCGTAATTGATAAGGTTTTGGATTTTGCTCAAAAACCACTTGTCTATCTTGGTGATGTCCGCTACTTTGTCTATGCCTACGCCGCGCTTTAACGCCTCATAGATTATAAACAGACGGAAGTCTGTGGCAGGCATGAGCTTGTCTATTATCTCTTCGTCGCTCATGGAGGCGTAGTGCGCATTGTTAAGCGTGCTTTGCCCTATTGCGCCGCGCACCGCCTTGAGTAGTCCCGCTTCAAAGCAGGGCGCGATTGCCATTACCTCGCCCGTCGCCTTCATCTGCGTGCCCAGCGTGCGCTTTGCGTAAACAAACTTATCGAACGGCCACTTGGGCAGCTTTACCACGCAGTAGTCTATCGCAGGCTCAAAGCAGGCGCAGGTCTTGCCAGTGACCGCGTTTTGTATCTCGTCCAACGTGTAGCCGAGCGCGATTAATGTAGCCACCTTTGCTATGGGATAGCCGGTAGCTTTGGACGCGAGCGCGGACGAGCGCGAAACACGAGGGTTGACCTCTATTACCGCGTACTCGCTGGAATTGGGATTGAGCGCGAACTGGCAGTTGCAGCCGCCCTCTATCTCGAGGTGCGTTATTATGTCGAGCGCGGCTGTACGCAGCATCTGATAGTCCTTGTCGGACAGCGTCATGGTGGGCGCAACGACAATGCTGTCGCCGGTGTGTATTCCGACCGGATCGAGGTTTTCCATCGAGCAAACCGTAATTACGTTGCCAAGTCGATCGCGCATTACCTCAAACTCTATTTCCTTCCAGCCGTAAATGCTCTTTTCAATAAGCGTTTGGTGAATGGGCGAAAGCTCCAAACCTCCGCGCGCAATCTCACGCAGCTCCTTTTCGTTTTCCGCAATGCCGCCGCCAGCGCCGCCGAGCGTGAACGCAGGACGGACGATAACGGGATAGCCGATTGTAGAAGCAAACGCAACCGCGGATTCCACGTCGTTTACAACGTCGGAGGGAACGCAGGGCTGATTAATCTCGAGCATAGCCTTTTTAAACAGCTCCCTGTCCTCGGCGCGGTCGATAGTGTCCGGCTTGACGCCGAGAAGTCTGACGCCGTGCTCGCGCAGGAACCCGGACTTTGCAAGCTCCATGGACAGAGTAAGTCCGGTCTGTCCGCCGAGACCGGGCAATATGCTGTCCGGCTTTTCCTTTAGAATTATGCGCTCCAATGTGGGAATGGTAAGCGGCTCAATATAAATTGCGTCCGCCATCGCCTTGTCCGTCATGATGGTTGCCGGGTTGGAATTGACAAGCACAACCTCTATCTTGCGGCTTTTAAGCGTGCGGCAAGCCTGCGTACCGGCGTAATCGAACTCCGCCGCCTGACCTATCGTTATCGGTCCCGAACCTATAACAAGAACCTTTTTTATACTTTTATCTCTAGGCATATCACTGCTCCTTTATCGTGTTTTAGTGGATTTCCGTAACCACTTGGCTACTATTGAGTTTCTACCTTTTTCAGAGTATTCTTTGCCGCCTCGTGACCCTGTTCTGCAGCGAGATGCAGCCATTTGACCGCTTGGTCGCGGTCCACCTTTGTGCCGAGTCCGTTATAATAACACACGCCAAGGTTGTATTGCGCGCCGACATGACCTTGCTCGGCAGCTTTGCGGTACCACTTGATTGCCTCGGCAAAGCTCTGCTTTACTCCCTGTCCACTGTGATAGCACAAACCCAGGTTGTATTGTGCGCCTGTATTGCACAGATCCGCCGCCTTGCGAAACCATTTTACGGCCTCCGAATGGCTTTGCTCTACGCCGTGGCCGTTTTTGTAACACAAGCCGAGGTTGTTCTGCGCAACGGCACTTCCCTGTACGGCAGCTTTAAGAAACCAATTGACAGCGTCGAAATAGTTTTGCGCCACACCATGACCGTTGTAATAACACAGACCGAGCATACTTTGTGCTCCGACGTAGCCTTGCTCGGCGGCTTTTGTGTACCATTTGACCGCATCGACTAAGCTTGCCTCTACGCCTATCCCTTTTTCGTACCACACACCCAGTGTGTACTGTGCGCCGGCGTCGCCCTGTTCCGCCGCCCTTTGGTACCACAAAAAGGCTTCCTCAAAGCTTCGCTCCACGCCGTGGCCGTTTTCGTAGCACATGCCCAAGCTGTTTTGTGCTTGGATATGTCCCTGTTCCGCCAATTCTTTAAACCACGTTACCGCGTCGGCATAGCTCTTCTCTATCCCCTGGCCGTAATAATAGCAAAAACCAAGAGCAAATTGCGCATCGGCATGACCGTTTTCGGCGGCTTGTCTGTACCACTTGACGGCCTCAGTCAAATCACGCTCCACGCCCTGACCAATGAAGTAACAAGCACCCAATTTATATTGCGCGTCGTTATGACCGTTTTCAGCGGCTTGTCTGTACCACTTGGCAGCTTCGGCATAGCTTTGTTTTACTCCCTGTCCGTCATAGTAACAAAGGCCAAGAGCATGCTGGCAGTTTTTGTCGTCTTTGTAAGCGCCGCATATAAAGTACTGAGAAGCGACAATTTCGTCTCCGCTATCCAAAAAGCTCATGCCTAAGCGATATTCCGACGCGTATATTGTTGTGTTGTTTGCGCCGTCGCTCACCTATTTTCCTCCATCAACTTTACAAACCGCTCGAACAAAAACTCGGTGTCCTTTGGTCCGCCGCACGCCTCCGGGTGGAACTGGACGGAAAACGCGGGCGCGCATTTATAGTCTATGCCCTCCACCGTCTTGTCGTTGGCGTTGATAAACCGCACTTCCGCTATCTCGCTGTTTACGCTGTCCGCCTTGACCGCGTAGCCGTGGTTTTGGCTTGTTATGTACGTTCTACCGCTTATCAAATCCTTGACCGGCTGATTGGTGCCGCGGTGCCCGTACTTCAGCTTGGTAGTCACCGCGCCGTATGACAGCGCAAGCAGCTGATGTCCCAAGCAAATTCCAAACGTGGGAATCTTATGCTCGTTGAGCTTTTTTAGCTCCTCTATAATGCCAACGTTGTCCGCAGGGTCGCCGCCGCCGTTAGACAGCATTATTCCGTCGGGCTTATAGCTAAGCGCCTCTTCCGCGGTCGTGTTGTACGGCACGCGCACCACGCTGCAGCCGTACTTTATCAGCATGCGCTCAATATTCTTTTTGGCGCCGAAATCGTAAAGCACCACGCGCTTTTTGTGCGTGTCGTCTATCGGGTTTACTTCCACGGCGGACTTGCAAGACGTCTCCTCCACGGCGGACTTCACCTTGTACTTTTTTATAGCCGCTATCTTTTGCGGCAAATCCTTTAGGCTGTCCGTAATCATGGCATTCATCACGCCCTGGCTGCGAATCTTACGCGTGAGCGCCCTTGTATCCACACCGGCGATGCCGACGATGTTGTACTTTTTAAGATATTCGTCAAGCTCGCTTTCCTTGCGGAAGTTGCTGCCGGCCTCGCACAGCTCGCGCACTACGTAGCCGGTAAGATACGGCTTGTCGCTTTCCGCGTCACTCTCTATCGCGCCGTAGTTTCCTATCATGGGAAAGGTCTGCGTAATTATCTGACCGTAATAGCTTGGGTCGGTGATGGAAAGCAGATAGCCGCACATGGCGGTAGTAAAAACCGCCTCGCCTATGACAGTGCCGCTTGCGCCTATTGCCGTGCCGGTAAAAACCGTGCCGTCCTTCATTATCAAGTATCTATCCATTTTTACCTCTACTCTTTTGGACCGTCGTCAAACGTATTTTTGTACATGGGCGTGACGGGCGACGGGTAATCGCCTGTAAAGCAGCCCAGGCAGAACGAAGTTGTGGGCGAAATCGCCTTAAGATTTTCCAGCGACAGATATTCCAAGCTGTCCGCGCCTATTTTTTCGCAAATGCCGTCCACGTCGTAATGGTTGGCTACCAGGTTGTCGCGGTTGTCTATATCCGTGCCGAAGTAACACTCATACTTAAATGGCGGCGAACTGATGCGCATATGCACTTCCTTTGCGCCGGCGCGGCGGAGCATTTTTATTATCCTTGTGCTTGTGGTGGAGCGCACTATGGAATCGTCTATCAGCACTATGCGCTTACCCTCCACCGTGGAGCGTATCGGATTGAGCTTGACGTTGACTGCGTTTTCGCGCTTGACCTGGTCGGGCAGGATAAACGAACGACCTACATACTTGTTTTTTACAAACGCAGGCACCATGGGAATGCCCGAAGCCTGCGAGTAGCCCTGCGCGGCGGCGAGTCCGCTGTCCGGCACGCCGCACACATAATCCGCCTCGGTGGGACGCTGTATGTACAACGCTCTTCCCATCTGCTCGCGCGCCTTGTACACGCTTATGCCGTCTATAACCGAGTCCGGCCGCGCAAAGTATATAAACTCAAACGAGCAAAGCCCGCTTCTAGCCGCGTTGTTAAGCATGTATGTATTAATATTGCCCTTGGTGTCGCAGCTTACCACCTCGCCCGGCTTAACGTCGCGTTCGAACTCCGCGCCGAGCGCGTCCAGTGCGCACGTCTCGGAGGCAAACACCACCGCGTCGCCAAGCCTGCCCATACACAGCGGTCTGAACCCGTTGGGATCGCGCACGGCTATCAGCTTGTCCTTGGTGGCTATAACTATGGAAAACGCGCCCTCGATAAAATTCATAGCGTTTACGATAGCGCGTTCAAGTTCGCCTGTTTCAATCATGTTGCGAACGATCATGATATTTAATATTTCGGTGTCGTTGGTGGTGTGCAAGACCATGCCGGACTGAACAAGCTCGCGCCGTATAATAGCCGAATTGGTAAGATTGCCGTTGTGAGCGAGCGCAAGCGAAATCTTGGAATGGACAGTCTCTATGGGCTGAGCGTTTTCTATATTACACGAGCCGGTGGTGGAATATCTTACGTGCCCAACCGCCACTTTGGTTTTGGGCGCATATTCCAAATAGTCGGAGGAAAACACTTCCGACACAAGCCCCATGCCCTTTTTGCATTTGAGGTTGCCGTCAACAAAGGTCGCAATGCCTGCGCTTTCCTCGCCGCGGTGCTGCAATGCCATTAAGGCGCTTGCGGACAGCGGAACAGCGGGAATGGTGCGCGGTGATATTATTCCGAATACGCCGCATTCTTCTTTTGGTTTTTCCGTAAACACTTCAGTTTGCCTCATAAGTTTTTAGAATTTCCATTGCCACCTTTCGGCGCGACACGCGCATTTCCATAGCGCGTTTTTCTATATATTTGTGCGATTGCTCCTCGGAAAGCCCGAGCGAACGCATCAGCGCTATCTTGGCGCGGCTGACGTACTTTAAGTCCTCGAGCTTGGCGGAAAGCTGTTCGTTTTTTGTTTTCAGCAATCTGACGCGCGCGTTGGACACCAAGATCAGTCGCACGGCCTCCAGCAATTGCAGCTTGGTTATGGGCAGCGACATGGTTATTATGCCGCAGTCGTTAAGCTGTTCTTCTATCTGCTCGGTGTTTATGCTGTTGCCGATGTATATTCCGCCGCAGTCGTTGGTGTCCGCAATATCTATAGCCAGCTCGTTGCCCTGCTCGTCCGGAAGACCGCTGTACACTACAAAAAGGTCAAAAGGACGGCTTATAAGCGCCCGCCGCGCTTCCGCGGCAGTCGAACAAACCACGCTGTTAATCTTTTCGTGGTGCAGTACGTCTGTCAATCCGTGCTGACGAGACTGTGTGCTTGCGACTATAAGTGCGTCCAAAATGCCTCCTTGATTATTTTTAAGTCGAACATTAAATGTCCGAGTGGAATTCAAAAAGCTCCCAGTCCGTCTTTAACGCCTGCTCGGCAACTGCCCTGCGCTTGATAGAGTCCAAAACGTCATCGTACACGCCGGGGATATGCTCGCGCAGCCAATCGCTTTTTTCCGCAAATTCCAAAGCCTTGTCTATCGAGCCGAACAGGCAGTCGGTGTAATCGCCTTCCTTCCTCAGCTTGTAATTGTTTTCTATGCCCTCTCTGCCCGCCGCAAAAACAAGCGCGAGCGCGACAAAGATATTGCAGGTGGAGTCCGGAGTTCTCACCATAACGTCGTTGTTGCCGAATATACGCATAGCAGAGCCTCTGTCCGAGCTGTACGTGATATGAAAGCCCGATCTTAGCCGGCGATAGCTGTTTTGCGTGGGGTTGGCAAAGCATGTGATCTCGAGAAGCCGCCTTAATACTCCCTCGGCAAACGACTTGGACGCCGCCGCGGAATTCTTGCCGTTTAGCGTGATAGTAAGATGCAGTCCGCTGCCCGGCTGACTGCCCACCGGACGAGGCATAAACGACGCGTGCGTGCCGTTGATTGCGCACACGTTTTTAACCGCGTTTTTAAACATTATAAAGTTGCGTGCCGCGGAAACGGGATCGGCGCTTTCAAAGTCCACTTCGTTCTGACCCCAGCCGCGCTCATGGTGTGAGGAAATGGGCTTAAGCCCCATATCCTCCAAGCTGACTATGACGTCGCGCCGCAGGTTTTCGCACTTGTCAAATGGCGCGCTCGCGCAGTAATCGGCATTGTCAAACGGCACCAGGGTGTTTCCCACGTCGTCCTTAAACACGTAAAATTCGCACTCCGTTGCCACCGTCGCCTCATATCCGAGCTCGGCAAGCTTGTTTACCTCGCTGTGTAATAACGTCATAGGATCGCACACATACGGCGTTCCGTCTGCATTGGCTATGCGGCAAAACACACTGACCGCTCTGCCGGCATGCGGCCGCCACGGAAGCACAGACAAAAGCGATCCGACGGGGATCAGCTTAAGATCCTTGCCGCCGACGCCGGTTATTGCACCGCTGTCGATGGCCACGCCGTTTTCAAACGCGTCCTCGAGCTGTGACGAAAGCACCGAAATATTGCGCTGCCTGCCCAGAAAATCGCAAAACGTTAACTTGACAAACTTTACGTCGTTTTCCAAAACATATTCAAGAAGATCGCTTTTAGAGTTGTTCATAAACCCCTCACATGAATTTTTTTGCTTGATTTAATATTGCGTCAATGCGCCGGGACCCACCCGTTGCCGCCGTAATGTATACCTTGATAAGCGGCTCGGTGCCGGACGGACGAATGATAAGCTTGCTTCCGTCCTCCGCCTTGTAAGAAAGCACGTCGGACTTGGGCAAATCGAACTCAGTTTGAGTGGAATAGTCTATCGCCTTTACCACCTTAGATCCGTCTATATCTGTGGGCGGCGTCTTTCTGATGCCGGAAAGCACTTCCTTCATCCTTTGCGCGCCGGAGACGCCCTCGTACGTAAACGATACCGTGCGGTGATAATATCTGCCGTACTTAGCGTAAATGCCGTCCAGCACGTCGCCGAGTGTCTTGCCATGCGCCTTGTAGTCCGCCGCCATCTCCGCAACAAGCATGCTCGCCACCACGGCGTCCTTGTCGCGCACATATGTGCCGGAAAGATACCCGTAACTCTCCTCGTAGCCAAAGACAAACCTGTCGCCTTCGCCATTCTTCTCGAGATTTTTTATCACCTCGCCGATATACTTAAAGCCGGTAAGCACCTCTTTTACCTCGGCGCCGTAGTCCTCCGCAACGCGCGCGGCAAGATCGGTGGTGACAATGGTCTTTACAACCACCGGCTTTTTGGGAAGGTCCTTGCTGTGCGAAAAAATGTAGTCTATAAGCAGCACGCCCATCTCGTTGCCGGAAATAAGCCTGTACTCGCCGTCCTGCAGTCTTACCGCGGCGCCTATTCTATCCGCGTCGGGATCGGTGCCTATTACGATATCCGCTTTTTCTTGTTTTGCAAGCTCGATGGCAAGCTTAAGCGCCTCCGCCTTTTCGGGATTGGGGTACGGCGTGGTAGGAAAATCGCCGTTCGGCTGCGCCTGCTCCGGTACAATAATCACGTTACTAAATCCGCGCTCGCCAAACATTTGCGGTACTATCTTGCAGCCCGTGCCGTTGAGCGGCGTATAAACAATGGACACGTCGCGGTTTTTACCCACCGAGCGCGCATACACGCTGTTAAGATACTCGCACGTGACGTCGGCAAAAACTATGTTCCCCGCCTTGACTGCGCCGTCAAAGTCCGCCGCCTTTACGTCGAAAATATTCACCTTTTGAATAAAGCCCAAAATGTCCGCCGCAGCGCCGTCAGTCACTTGGCAGCCGTCCGCGCCGTATACCTTATAGCCGTTGAACTTGGCGGGATTGTGACTGGCGGTTATCATGACGCCGGCGTCACAGCCCATATGCCGCACCAAAAACGACAGATACGGCGTGGGCTTTAATTCCTTTGTTATATATACGGTAATGCCGTTTTGCGCTAAGACAGCAGCGGCATGGCGAGCAAACTCGGTGGAGAAGTTGCGAGAATCATAGCTTATTGCAACCTTAGCCCCCTTAGCCTTGCGCGAAAGCAGGTAATCCGCAAGCCCCTGCGTGACGCCGCCTATCGTGTAAAGGTTGAGCCGATTTGTGCCCGCGCCCAAAACACCGCGAAGCCCTGCCGTACCAAACTCCAAATCCTTATAGAACGCGTCCTTTTTGGTTTCCGCGTCCATAGCGGCAAGCTCGGCATGATATTCCACGGCGCGGCTTAGCCATTCGGCGTATTTTGATTCGATTAAATCCATGTTAGCTCCTTCCCTTTTTTAAAAAAGAGAAATGTATATACCTATACACTTCTCTATGAATTGCTTTTCTTCAAAGTTTCCATCAAAACTATTCTACCAAATTTTGCGCGGCATGTCAAGCAAAATAGCGGCGCGCGCCTAATAGAATAGATAATAGAAAAATATAAGAAATAAGAATTAATGTCGCGCTTCGCGCTAACTGTACATTTAATAATGGCGCGCCTTTGCGGACTATCGGCTTAGTTGCTTTTCTTTCAGATTTGTGCTACAATCATTGTACGATAAACAGTAATTTAGTGTAAAGCTTATTTGTCATTCCGAGCGTACGAGAGGAATCTCATGGATAAGTAGCTTGCTGATACTACAATTGAGATTCTTCGCTTCGCTCAGAATGACAAACGGACGGGGTGATTAACTTCAATTTAACGGAGAAATATGAAAATCGCAGTAATCAATGGCACGGAGAAACGTGGTGTTACCTATAAATTAAAAGAGTTATTTTTGGAACGATTTAATTCGGCAGAAATAACGGAATACTACTTACCAAAAGACTGCCCGTCATTTTGTGTTGGGTGTACAAGTTGTTTTATTAAAGGCGAAAATAGCTGTAAAGACTTTGATTACATAGGTGCGATTGAAAAATCACTTATAGAGGCTGATTTAATTGTTATGACTTCGCCTGCATACGTTATGCACGCGACGGGTGCAATGAAGGCAATGTTAGACCACTTGGCTTATCGCTGGATGCCCCACAGACCTGCGCCAAAAATGTTCGGCAAGCGTGCCGTAATCATTACTCAGTGTCTTGGTGCAGGAGCAAAGTCCGCCGCAAAGGATATAAAACACAGTTTGTCTTGGTGGGGAATATCAAAAATCGGTGTGTTTAACGGTGCGCTAATGAGCGATATCGTCTGGGAAAAACTTTCCGAAAAGAAGCGTAAAAAATTAACACACAGTATAGACAGACTTGCTCGTCGATATGCCAACATCAATTATGCAAAACCCGCTCACACTAAACTTATAGTTAAACTCAAATTTATGTTTTGCCGTTTGATACAAAAAAAAGTGCGTAAAAGCGGTCATGCAGGGCTTGACAATGAGTATTGGTACAATAACGGTTGGCTCGGTAAAAGTCGCCCGTGGAAAAGTTGAAATATATGAGTAGATTTAATAAAATGATTGGGCAGCAATTTAGCAAGCCTCACGGTTTAATTGGATATATATGCTGCAAGATAATGAACGTAATCAATAAAAGAATGTACAAAAGCGTAGTAAACAAAATTACTGCGGACGAAAATGCCACTATTCTTGACGTGGGATACGGCAACGGCTATCTACTGAAAAAGCTGTATAAAAAGTGTGGCTGTAACCTCTACGGCATAGAGGTTTCCACCGATGCGGAAAAGTTTGCTTCTAAGCGCAACAAGAAAGGTATTAAAGCCCAAAAAATAAAACTGCTTCAAGCCGATTGCTGCAACACGCCATTTGAAGAGGACGTATTTGATTGCGTTACAACGGTCAATACAATATATTTTTGGGAAGATACCCACAAGGGATTATCGGAAATTCACAAAGTTTTGAAAAGCGGCGGCAAATTCTATAACGCAGTATATGCCAAAGAATGGTTGCAAAAATTATCCTATACAAAAGAGGGATTTAAGTTCTTTGATAAAGAAGATTATATCCGTCTTGGTAAACAGGCAGGATTTGCGGAAGTTGAGATTATAGAAATTAAAAAAGATAAGAACTTCCTTGTGGTTTTTACTAAATAACTTTAAATCTCAATTTAGCTCCTTATGTGTAGAAAAACACTCTCGGACAATCTGTCCGAGAGTGTTTTCTCATCGCCCGAAAGCACAACTCTATAAATATTTAGTTATTTAATCCCCTATTGGAAGTGCACTTTACAGTCGGTGGATTTTTTGTTTAGAAGTTGTTGGGATCGAAGCCGTCGCCACCCATTGGCGGTTGCGTAGGCTGTGCGCCATATCCGGGTTGCTGAGGAGCTCCATAACCGGGCTGCTGTTGCGGCGGAGGAGGCGGAGGCGGAGGAGGTGTGCCCACACCTGCGTTAAGCTGCAAGCTCTGCTGCTGTGGCGCGGACTGACCGCCGCCAAGCATCATGCCGGGATTGACTCCACCCTGCGGCGTAGGAGGCAGATAGCCGAACGACGGGAATGCTGCCGGACCCATGGAGAGCTTGAGCATTTCCGCTTCGAGCTCGGTCTCGGACTCGAGTAGCGCCTCGATCTCTCTGCGCATTCTGCGCTTTTTCACGGTTACTACAATTACTATTATCAGAACTATCAGAACAACCAGTATGGCCGCCACGATAATCCAGAACCACATCCAGTTGGCCTCGATGAGAGCCATCTTATCCTCCCACCAGGACAGCACGGGCGCGTCGGTGCATTCCACCTTAACCTCGTAGGTATAGCTTCTGCCGGAAAGGTCGGTTAGGTTGACCGTGATAACCGATTCGCCGCGACGGAGGAACTTGAGCATGATGTACGGCTGACCGCCGTCCGCCTCGGACTCGTATGCGCGGAGCACTTCCACCTTAACGGTCTGCGACGATGTGACCGGCGAGATAAACGTCATTATATCTTCGGCGTCCTCGTCTGTGAACCAGTCCGTAGGCTTGATCTTGATGGTGCGGTTAGCCTTGTCGTCAAGCATGCTCACGGTATAGCGGTAGTAGTCCTGCTTGAGCACGGGCTTTTTATTGGCTATAATGTTGATGGGCAGTATGCGTTCGCGCGTGATATCTCCGGCGCTGAACGTTACCTTGACCTGCGTTTTGACGTTTTCCGTAACAGCCTGGATGCGCCAGTTGCCTACGTTGACGTCTGCGGAAGCAGCGACACCGTCGGGACCGTAAATGCGGAGATAGCTGGTGCCAATTTCCTTGATGTCTACAATCTCGTAGCCCTTGGCGTTGTCCTCGCCGAGGAGCTCGGATACGTAAATCGTTCCGGTTACGCCATAAACCATTTCTCTGGTATCCAGCACTTCTTCCACATCGTCAAGCGGATTGGCGACGGTGATATACAGCGTGAGCTCGAACAAATCGCCCACAACGCCTTCTAACAAGCCGTCCTCGTAACCGCTGTCGTAAATCCTGAGCGTCACCTTTTGAACGCCGAATATACCCTTTAGGAACTCAATGCGGAACTTCTGGTGCGAAGCATCGTCGGCTACCCAGTTGACCATACACGCGGTGTCTGCGCTGTAGGAATACTCTATCTCGCCCGTTTCCTCGTTGGTAGTTTCGCCCATGAGGCTGGGACCGTAAAGGTCGGGACGGTTGGCTGCCAAGTCATCCAAGCGTGTGTAAACGATGATTTCATCGATGTACGTGTACGTGGGAGCACGGTTGCTGTTGCTTTCCGCCGCCGGATCGAAGTTGTCGCCGTTAGCGTCGGTGATAAAGTCGAGAATGCTGTATTCAAAGTAGGAATCGGCAAGCTCTTCGTCCGTGGCAGTGGGGCTTACGCCCATAACCGTAATATTGGTCTTTGCGCCGTCCTTGACTGTGGGTGCAATGTTGCCTACGGTGAGGCGGATTGTCAGTATGCTCGTCTCGGAACCGATATAAGAGTCTCGGAACTTGACGTTGCACACAGCCACCGCGTCGCGCGTGGTGGACCTACAGCTGAACGAAATATACGACAGCGTAGTCACCCTGTACTTGTTGGCCGCGGAATGATACGTCACTCCAAAAGCCACTTCGTCGCCGGCACGGATGGAGGACAGAGTATTGCCCGTTCTATCCATTAGGCTGTTTTCGCTGCCCGTGTTGAGCATGACATACGCGTCCATGTCTATATCGGCATCGTCCAAAATGTCTGCGATATTGACGTTGAGAGACTGACCGCTCTTGAGCGAGAGATTCATCACGTAACCGTTTTCGTTGTCGAATGTTACGGAGTAGCCGAGCTGCTCGGGATCTAGGCTCTTAAACGAAACGTTGCAATCACTGCATGTGGCGGTGTTGGCGCTTGTCTGACGCACATGGTCCGGCTTGCCGCACTTAGGGCAGATAAGCACACGACCTGTTGTGGCAATCTCCGGACGGTCGTTTTGGACGTTGACCGTAATGGTGGTGACGGTGACGCGGTCGGCGCTGTTTTTGGTGACACCGGCAACATCGTTTATAGCGTCCACCGCATAGATGTTTACCGCGACAGGCGTAGGTCTGTTTTCCTCACCGTTGGGGTTGGGCTGACCGAGCGTGACGTTGCGGTTGATGGTGATAGTAACCTCTTGCCTCGTCGCGCTGTAGCTGACGCTCAGCACCGGATCGTTGCTTGCATTGCCCGTCTCGTTGGGTATGGAGTACGAATAATCAATGTACTTAATGCGCTCCTTGCCGCCGTCTTCTTCGGTAAGATTGAGCATGTCGTAGTCGTAGAACAGACCGAGATTGGAATTGTCGGTGTTATACAGCTTCCAAGTGAGCGAATCGCCCTTGGAACCGGTAAACTCAAGGAAGTTGGAATCGCGCAGTATGTCGCTGTCCTCGTTCACTTTGGGATAGCCCACGTTAAGCGAGGTGTTTTGCGTGGCGGTAAGCCTCGAGTTGGCAACCGTAACGTCCATCTGCCCTTCTACTGCGGCCATGGTGCTTGCGTCGGAATAACGCTTTTTAAGCACAATGTACAGCGGAATGTTGCCGAGCGTTGTGCCCGATCTAATGGTGGCGGAATTGGGCGTAAACAGCAACGTCTTGCCGTCCTCGGTGGACGAAATGTCAAAGAAGTTGTACACGTACAAAGCTTCCGCGTCGTTACCGTAGTTTTCGGTTCCGCCGGTGCGGCTGTAGAGCAAGATATTGTTGTTGCCGTTGCGGTCGAATACGGCGGGATTCATCGTGCCGTTTTCCGCACGTCTGAGCAACACGTATACTTCCACATTGTACTGAGCCGAGGGCGCGCTGACATCGGCGTCCCTAAACATCTTGGCGGCAGTGCCGCTTTCCACTATAGCCACCTCTTGCGGCTCGCCTGCGTTGTCTGAGTCTATAAACTGTGCATAGCTCATGACGGTTACGGGCAACGACGAATTGCTTGCAACAACGGCTGTGACCGCTTGCGGCCTAATGCTTATATTAAAGGTGATCTGCTCTGACACAGCGCCGTGCGCGTCTTTTACGTGGAACATGACCTTGGCGACTCTGTCCTCTCTGCTGTTGATAAAGTCGATTGCGGAGAGCGTGACCTGTTTATAGCCGATGCCGCTTTGCGTGACAGACGCGGAAATAACGCCGGTAGTTCCGGGGTTGTCGATGATAAACTGCGTACCGCCCATATCGGCATAAACGTCGAGCTGCTCGGTGTCGAGCGAGTCGATATCGTTCATGAACGACCTGAGAGTAAAGTTCAAGACTTCGCCGTAGCGCATACTGATGGCATAAGTGTTTTCACCGTCCGCAGTAAGCCCGTTAGGCAGGTCGGTGGACTTGGCAGTGGGCGCCGTGGAAACGACGTTGATACGCACGTAAACCTTAACGGTTTTGCCCTCGCCGTCGGCAAGCTGGATTTCAATCTCTTCGCTTATAACACCCTTGGCTTCGATGCAAAGGCGCAAGTAACCTGTCTGATTGTTATTCTCTCTGGCAAGCGTCAGCTCGTTGGCAAACCTCAAGCTGGTAAGAGCGCTGTTGTCATAATTGACGCCGATGATGCGCAACGTTGTGGGTGCGTCGTCGGAGCCGAGAACAAGCGAATTGCCGTTGTAACCCTCCAAGCCGTAATTGTCGGCGAAATACTTGAACGAGGAGACCATATTCCTCGCCGAAAGCTTTCCGCCGTCGGGAACGCTTGCGGACGCGTATATCTCGTTGATGCGGTTGTAGTAAGTGAAGCCGCCCTTCTCGTCGTCCGTGAACTTGGTGTAGTCGGTTGCATACAGGTAGACAACGTCGCCTGTGCGCATCGATATTTCAATCGATGTCGATACGCCGAAGGTATCGCTGTTTTGCGTGGGCGCTTCGTTGTTGTATGCGACATTAAATACAATCTTGACGGACGCGCCGTTGGAATCCGCAAACGTGAAGCAAATGTCTCTCGCCTGCTTAAACGCATAGTTGGCGGTGAATACAAGCGTTGTATCGGACACATTGCTGCCGCCTATCGCCACGGTGAACGGTACGTCGTGATTGGCTATCGTGCTGCCCAGATTGTTGCGCAGCTCGAAATAAGTGAGGTCGACGTAATCGATTCCGTCGATGTATTCGGGATGAGCAGCTTTAACACTGTCGCCCGACGCAGGCATGACCAAGTAGTCCCTAATATACTGTTGGTCGCGTACCGATTCGTCATTGGACTCTGTGATAGCCTTCCACGCCGCACTGTTTCTCGTTGCGTAGTGACTGCCGTCAAGAACAATGTCATCGTCGCTCAATAGTGAGGTAACGTCCACAAAGAAGGAAACGTTCTTGGAAAGCTTGACCGAATACAGATCTTTACCTTGATAGTTTGTGGTGCCGTCCGAAACGTTGCGTGAATAGGTGTCCTTTACGGTATCGGAATTGATAGACAACGGATCGTTATCGATGTAAACCCTGATGATGGCTACAATGCACTGCCCTTCCGTAAACGTGGAACCGTTGCAATCGTCGTAAATCAACACACGGAACGGATAGTAAACCTTGTTTTCGTAGAAGCTGCCTTGTGTTTCATCTACCATAAGATGATACTTTGTGTAGTAGGCTGAGCGGAATGCCGCCTTTTGCTCATCTGTTGTTACGTTATCCGGGTATGTAAAATGAGGAACGGTTTTGGATTTGGGAATGAACTGAATCGATCCGGCAGCACCCGTAACGGGCGACACGTCAAAGAACGTGCTGTAATTAGGGTTGGGATCATATGTGTCATAGGCAGACCGATCAATTCCGGTACCGGACGCTCTGCCAAAGTATGCCGCAAGTCCGGTGCTACCCGCAAATCCAAACATATGGTCTGCTTCGGGACCGGTGAGTCCGCCCTTTATGGTGGAGGGCATATAGAACTTAAGCGTATCGGTGCTGTCGGGATCGACGTAGAAAATCTTGCCGAAGTCGCCGTTGCCGGGAATAGCGGAATTTCTCTCAAGCGTGAGTATGCAGTCATCGGTGCTGCTGCCGATGGTCATTGCCATCGTCGTTTCCACATAGCTTCCGACCTTAGCGTCTACCGCTTGACCCCTGACAAAATCATAATACTTAAGTTCGGGATTGGCGTCGAGCAGGTTGATCTCAACGTCCACCATCTCTACATTGCTCTCGCTATTGCTGCGGCTGGTGGTCTTAAGCGCTATGGTAAGCTTTAACATGCCGGGAGCACGAGGCCCACCTTCCTTTTTGGACATGGCAAAGCCGTATTTATCCTCACGGTAGTTGATGGGACCGCCGCCCGAACTTTCGTCGGTAACAGGTGTTCTGTTGCCGTCCGCGCCCAACTTAAATCTGTGAGTATTTAAGTACGTATCTCCGGTGAACGCATATTGAGCGGTCGTGATGTACTCGATTGTCAGATACGGGTTTTGTTCAACCGGCCAGGTGTTGACGCCGTCCGACAATGTCATATTGGCATACACCTTTTTAAGGTCATCCCCGGACCAGGTAAGATAGTTTTTGTTGTCGAGCACATTCTCCACTTCCCCGGTGCTGGAAAGATTGCCGTTGCTGTCGGAATATCCGGAATTGGCAAACACTACGTGCGTGCCGTTTTCGGTATCGTTTCCGGCGCCCTTAGGCAGCGCAATATAGCTCATGGGAACATATTCCGGATTGAGCGAACCGGGTGTGATTGTGATGGGATCGTATGTGAATATTTTGCCTGCTTGTGTTCTGGTTTGAGGATAAGTCTTGGTTGTGGCGTAGGTATTAATTATATCTTTGCCGTTTTCCGTAGTTCTCACCGAATAGGTGCGTTCGTAGTATCTGTACTTAAAGTCATCCACAAACTTAACAACGCCCAAAATCTCCTGCTTGCGCTTTTTGCTGGCGTCGGGATATTCCGCTCTGTATGCGCTTTGGCTGATATCAAAATCGTCGATTGTTATGTTGCTTTGATCGACCAAGTAAAGAGCATTGTCCTCTTCCACGGAACCGCTTATCAACACCTTAGATTCGGCATTGCCGTCGGTGCGGTAATACGTGTGCATTGCCTGAATACCGGGTTGTCTGTAGTTGAAGTAGAAGTTGTACACCTGGCATTCGGAGGAGTTCGGGTCGGTGTTCTGAACCTTTTTATTAGGTTCTTTATACAAAAGTTGATTGTGATGATTGTCTTTTACTGACAGCGCAAACTGAATGGGCCATCTTTCGGTGGTGGTGTGCCTATCCACTATTTCTATCGCCCAGTACTCGCAATCGGCAACGTCTACGTTGTCCAATTTTTGCGTAAAGGTGCCGTTTTTCTTTTCGAAGAATAGTAAGTGAACTTCTACATAACCCCTGTAGTAATCATCAGTCTCGCCCGTATTGGGATACATGGGCGTGTACACGATTGCTGCGTTCCTGTACGCTTCGGTGTTAAAGTTTTCCTGCGTAAACTGGGTGATGCCTTTTTGCGAGCCGTCGCTGTCGACTATTCTGTTGTTGTACTTAGCTACCAACGAGTCGCGGTCTACAATCATATCCCCACTGTCGCTTCTGATATAAGCGAATTCCTTGGGGTTGAGTATGACATGCTGCTCTACGTCGTAATCTTCAAACAGATATATCTTGTTGTTTTCGGGCGCGGAAATGGGCGAATTGTCGTACAATTCCTTGCTGTTAAACAGATAGCGATGCTGCGCAATCTCGGAGCTGACCTCGTAGCTTATAAGCCAGGTGTATTGCTCAGGCGTGGTCTGAGTAGCGTCTGTTTTAAGCAGACCCTCCGTGACAAAAACAGGCGTGCTGTTTTGTACGTTTATAAGCATGTGCAACACTGCCGACATGGGCTGCGCCCTGTATCCGTCGCTCACCTCAATCTCGACGTAGATGGGCAGACTGAACAATTCGGTGGAAGACAGACCTTGAATTTGCAGCACGTCCGCACCGCCCGAACCCTTTGTGATGAGGGCGGAGACGTAATTGGCAAGATACAATGCGCCGGCTTGAGTAGACTGGCAGCCGTAGTATCCCGGTTTTTCGGCGGAGGCATCGTAGAACACATATTCAAAATAATGCGTACCGCTAAGCTGCGGGTCGATTTCATGCGAAATGTTGTTGGTATGATCCGCGTCATAGGCGACAATCTTAATGCTGCCGGAATTGAACGTGGGGGTATCGCCGTCCTTGTCGTAAGCGAACTGGCTTGCCGTAAACGTGCGAATGTTGGGCACAACGGCAGAGCTGCTCACGTCTGTTTGAGCCGTAACGGTGTAGTAATCGTTGAGACGGAATCTATCGGTATCGCTGTCGGTCAAAGGATGGTTTGCCGTCGTGTTAAGCAGCGGCGCGGAGTTAAGCACCGTCACGGTAAACGTGCATGTAACCACGCTGAAGCCGTCCGTGATGCCAAAGCTTATCTGAACTATCGCCGACGTGGTGCGCGACATACCGGTTATTCTTATTGACGGAATATCTTTGGTGACGCCAAAGCCGCTGGTCGGTTCCGTAGTGATTGAAATGTAGTTGCCGTATTGCGCGCCGTACGCCCTGATGTTTTCCTCGTTGGCAAAAGAAAGCACTTGCGCCTTTACAGCCGATGCCGTCTTTTGCGACGCGGACGTTGCCGGCGCCGCGGTATGCGCAATGTTGTACGTCCTTAAAATACTGTCTGCCGTGCCGGCAAAGGTGGAATCGTACGGGTTGGAGTTGAAGGAAGAAGCGTTGATTACAGTTCCGTTGGGATCGATGTCAAAGTCGTATGCAAAGTCATACGGGGTGATTTGCAATTCGTCCATGACCTCAATCGTGTAGTTTGTGACTGCCCTGCCAAGGCTGGGATTATCGTCATACTCGCCGTACGGAGTAACGCCGGCCTCCTTGCGCTGCGCCAGTGTGTTAATCCTGTGTTGCGTGCCGCGCGGATCGAGACGGGGCGACAGAGCGCGGTTTTCCACCTTTACGCAAATGCTGATAGCCGCCGTCTTGCCGTGCAAGTCCTTTACGTTTACTCGGAATTGATAATATTCGCCGTTGGTGGAACGAAGCGGAGTGATCTTCAGTCCGTTGAAGCTGCAGGTGGCCCCGTTAACCGTGATGCCGTAAAGAGGAAGCTCGCCGTCCGGGATCCTGGCAAAGTACGATTTGGGCGCTGTGAGCGTTTGGAGGGAAACCGTAAAGAAGGAGCCGGTTTCGTTAGGTCCGTTGTCCAAAATAGCGGCGGATTCCGTAGCGCCGTTTATAAATGCCCAGTCGTTTAAAGCACCGCCGGTTAGGAACGCGTCCTTATCAAACGCGAAGGGCTGAGCCGCACCGCTGTCCGTGGACGAAACGCCTATACCGATAAGCGAACCGGCGCTGTCAAGGTAGCCTATGGGCGTAAAGTACGCGATATCGGGGGTTTCCTTGCCGCTTGTAGCCGCACTGTTTTCAGTGCCCTGTCTGAAATCGCCGAATCCGACCGTAACGTTTGCAAACGTAGTCGGCTCGGTGGGAGTCTGCGACGTTACCTCTATGGCAATGGGGAACCAAATGCCGTTGTCCGACGGGTCCGAAGGGTCGATAACGCGGACAAGGACGTAAAAGTGACCTTTTCTTGAGGAGTCGGTCGCACCGTTTGCCGTTCTGTACTGGTTGACGGTAGCCGTCCTGCCGGTGAACTCAATTGTTTGACTGTCCACGTAACGGTACGTCACGTTGGCAGAGGCTGCACCACTGCCGCCGTTGGGCGCTACGGAAGACGCTATAAAGTGTGTAGCCGTAATGCCCTCGCCCGTCTTGCTGGAAAGCGTATTGGCGTTTTTGTTTACGTTTGCAGCAGTGACATAGCTGGCATAGTTGCTGCCTACGTTGGTGGCAAGCGGAACCACCACGTTTTGCATATCGACCTGAATCCACTCGTTGGTGGGCACCTTGAGGTCGCTTGCACCTGTAGCAAACGTTGCCTTTAGTGTGGCGCCGTCGTCCATGTCGTAGATAAATGAATTAAGCTTAAGCTGCTTGGACGCCCCGGGCGCGATCGATACAACCGGCTCGGCAAGCTTGGTGGCAAGCGCATTGGTCGAGCCGAAGTACGGGCGCGTATTGGAAATCTGGAACACCAAATATAATGTGATTGTACCGCCTATCTGCGCCTTGGAGTTGGTTTCGCTGGTCTGCGCTACTATTGACATTACGACAAACGGCGCGCCAGTGGGACGAACACCTGTGGATTTCAACGTAAACGACGGGAAAATACCTGTTGCATACGTAGAGTTGGAATTTAGAGTAAGCGAGTAATAGGCGCTGTAAGACGTGTAGCCGGTGTACGCCGTGATTGTCTTAAAGCCAACCTTGTCGTACGCGGTGTCAGCATCGGTCATTATATCGGCCGCGTTGACGGTGTAGCCGGTTGTATCCGTCGGCGAAAGCGGCTTGGGAATGAATATGGTCTTATAGTTTGCACCCGTTCCTATGGGATTGTAAATTTTACCGTCCGCATAGTTTGACGAATAGTTTTTAGAGCTGTCGTACGTGCCGCTCTCGGTCGGATTGCCGAACTTATACTGGTTGTTTACGTAATAAGACGCTTTGGCGGTAATCGCGTTGTCGTTTACCGTAACCGTAAATGAGATAGTGGCCACACCTCGAGACGTCGTACTGCCGAATCCGTCTCGGACCTTGGTGTATAACGTAAACTTGTTATTTGCCGTCTGCCCGTCCACGCCCGACCGTGGCAACATGGTTATAGTCTTGATCGTAAGCGTGGAGTTAGTCCAGGAATACGTCATGTACTTGCTGGCGTTTATTGACAGCGCAGAATTCATAAACAATCCCGCGTTGGCGGCAGGAATAGTATCGAAGTTGCTGGTTGTGCCGTTGGTAAAGTAAACCTTGTTAGCGGCGCCGCCCGAATAGTTGGCGTAGTCGTTGTCCTTGGCAATGGAGCTTGCCGCAATGGAAATATTTGTCGTGCCGCGAACCTTGCCCGAGTTCAAATTGTAGTTGAGCGTTACGGGCGCCTGGTTGATGCTTACAGCGGTAAGCCTCGCCTTGCCGTTGCCGGACGCACCGGAATTGTTTAAGGCGTTGCTTATAGAAGAATAACCGCTGATTATGTAGTTGGATCCTGAATATCCGTTTATACCGTCGTCGGCGTGAATTGTCGCGCCGCCGTAATAACCGCCGCCGCCGCCGCCTTCGTCGTTGTAATAGCTGGAGCGGTGTCTGCTGGTGCAGCCGCTGGCACCCTGATATATGGCGTATTGCGAGTGCGTGGTAGCGCCGGTGCCGCCGCCGCCGCCCGCAGCCACAAGCTTGCGAGTGTTATAGCTGGTAGAATTGTTAGCCGTGCCGCTGGTCGTCCTAATATCGGTAGCGCCGCCGCCGCCGGAGCCTGCCCTGCCTATGCCGGTGCCGCCGCCGTTGTAGCCGCCGGCACGTGCAACGTGGCTGCCGTCAATGCTGCCGGTACCGCCTGCGCCCACACCGCCGCAATATATATATATTGTTGTGGCGGACGTGTATGTAACCTGTGCCGCAACATATCCGCCGTAAGCGCCGTTGGCGTTGCCGCTGTTTGCTGCATACGATCCGGTGTAGCCTCCGCGAGCACCCCAAAGCTCCCACTTCCAGGTTCCTTGGGGAATGGTTACAGTGTAGTAGCTTCCGTTGTACGAATAATCAATATAGTTACCGTTGGTGAACGTACCGTTATTGATATACGTCTGTATGCCCGTGCCGGTGACGTTGGAGTAGTTGGCGGAAGTAGTAACATCCGCCTGCTCCGCAGCGTTGTCCACACTCACCTTTTTTGTGGGCGAGGTTGTGACCACCGCACAAGTGACGGCCACCGCGAGTGCGGTGATGACCGCCGCAAGCAAAAGCAATATGCCTTTGCTCACACTGAGCCTTTTTCCGTTAGAATGCTTGTTCATATCTTTACCTCTCTGGTATTGACGATAATATGATATTTGTTAACAATTTGTTCACAAATATATAGATATACAGCTAAATGTTAACATATTGTTCACAATTTGTCAATACTTTTTTATGTTTTTGCCAAATAAATTATTTTTTTTGTCTAAGAAAAAACCCGAATAAATATTTATGTTCAACTTGCTTGACTTTGCATAAGATATAATGTATACTGTGTAAAGGTTGCGCGGGGGTGGCGAAATTGGCAGACGCGCAGGTCTCAGAAGCCTGTGGGTAACTCCGTACGAGTTCAAGTCTCGTCCTCCGCACCATAAAAAACAGCCTTGCGGCTGTTTTTTAAATGAAGCGCCGCTGTCTCGGCATGAAAAATGAAGACGCTATCGCTAATGAAGTCGCGAGTAAACTCGCTAATTAAGGTTGGCGCTTCGCTTTATTTTTCATTAGTCGTCAAAGGCGACGTCTTCATTAGGCACGAAGTGCCGACTTCATTAAATTAATCGTCAATTGCGTAAGCAGTTGGCGATTTTTTACTTTTTACTTTTCACTATCCACTCTTAACCCTGAACTCTTAATTCATTTGACTTTTTCCGCATTATCGTGTACAATAACATGTGCACGATTATATATAAAAAGGTTATACGATGTATCGCATAGGATTGGACATAGGTTCCACAACAATAAAAACGGCTGTACTCAACGAAAACGGCGAAATAGTCGGGTCAAACTACCAACGGCACAACTCCGATATCCGCGCAACGCTGTACGCCGAGCTTAAAAATCTTATCAAGCATTACGACGAGTTTACTATTACCGTTACCGGCTCGGGCGGCATTTCGGTGTCCGAATGGCTTGGCATTCCCTTTGTGCAGGAGGTTATTGCCGGCGTAGAGGCGATAAAACGCTTAATACCCGAAACCGACGTCGCCATCGAGCTCGGCGGCGAGGACGCCAAAATCACCTATCTCGGCGACAACCTCGACCAGCGCATGAACGGTACCTGCGCGGGCGGCACCGGCGCGTTTATCGACCAAATGGCGGTGCTTTTAAACACCGACGCCTCGGGACTTAACGAGCTTGCCAAGTCAGCAACCATCATCTACCCTATCGCGTCGCGGTGCGGCGTGTTTGCCAAGTCGGATATTCAGCCGCTTATAAACGACGGCGCGCAAAAGTCCGATATTGCCGCGTCCGTCTTTCAGTCGGTTGTCAACCAAACCATTTCCGGCTTAGCATGCGGCAAGCCGATAAGGGGCAATGTGGCATTCCTCGGAGGACCTCTGCACTTTTTGAGCGAGCTCGGAGCGCGCTTTGTCGCGACAATCCGCCCCAACAAGGCGATATTCCCCGAAAATTCACAGGTTTTCAACGCTATCGGCGCGGCGTACAAGTCCGACAAGGTGTTCACCGCAGCCGAGCTCGGCGAAAAATTAGAGCGTGTAAAGGATGTAGCGGAAAGCGAGGTCACTCGCCTCGACCCGCTGTTTAAAAGCAAGCAGGAGCTTACAGACTTTCGCCTGCGGCACAGCAAGGTGGAAATTCCGTTTGCCGACATCAAGGCGCACAAGGGCGCGGCGTTCCTCGGCATAGACGCAGGCTCCACCACAACCAAGGTCGCGCTTATCGACGGTGACGGCGGACTTTTGTATTCCTGGTACGGCTCAAACTCCGGCGACCCCCTCGCCTCGGTCACAGACATAATCAAACAGATATACGATATCATGCCCGAGGATGCGTACATAGGCTACGGCACGATCACCGGCTACGGCGAAAGTCTTATTAAGACCGCGCTCAACCTGGACAACGGCGAGATAGAGACCATGGCGCACCTAACCGCCTCGCAAAAGATTTTGCCCGGCGTGGATTTTTTGCTGGACATAGGCGGTCAGGACATGAAGTGCCTGCGTATAAAGGACGGCGTAATCACCGATATTCAGCTTAACGAGGCGTGTTCTTCGGGCTGCGGCAGCTTTATAGAGACCTTTGCGCGCGCTATCGGCATGAACGCCGAACAGTTTGCCAAGGTGGGACTCGATTCAGCCGCTCCCGTCGATCTCGGGTCGCGCTGCACTGTTTTTATGAACTCGCGCGTCAAGCAGGCGCAAAAGGAAGGCGCGTCCGTCGCGGATATTTCCGCAGGTCTTGCGTATTCCGTAGTTAAAAACGCGCTGTTCAAGGTAATAAAGCTGCGCGACGCCGCCGAAATGGGCGAAAAAATCATAGTTCAGGGCGGAACCTTCCTCAACGAAGCTGTGCTTCGCGCATTCGAGCTTGTTTCCGGCCGAGACGTAATCCGTCCCAACCAGGCAGGACTTATGGGCGCGTACGGCGCGGCGCTTATCAGCCGAAACAACTACACCGGCGGCAAAAGCTCCATAAAGACCAAAGAGGAGCTTGAAAGGTTCCGCGTGATCAAGTCTTCGCGTCGGTGCGAAAAGTGCGGAAATCACTGCCTGCTCACCGTCTCCGAATTCGATGACGGCAGAACGTTTATCTCCAATAACCGCTGCGAGCGCGGCGGCAACGCGCCCGAAAAGAAGATAGAAAAGGCGCCCAATCTGTTCGACGAAAAGTATAAACGCCTGTTCGCATACTATCGCCCCCTCCCCGAGGACAAGGCGCCGCGCGGCGTGGTGGGCATTCCGCGCGTGCTCAATCTTTACGAAAACTATCCGTTTTGGTTCACTTTTTTTACCGAGCTCGGCTATTCCGTTAAGCTCTCTCCGCGCTCATCGAGAGATGTGTATTCGCGCGGCATAGAGACCATGCCCTCGGAATCTGTGTGCTATCCGGCAAAAATAGCGCACGGGCATATCCAATCGCTGATTGACGACGGGGTAAAATTCATATTCTATCCCTGCCTGCCATACGAGCGCAAGGAGGACGAAAACGCGGACAATCACTATAACTGCCCTGTCGTCGGCTCATATCCCGAGGTAATCAGACTGAATATGCGCGACGAGTTTGTCGGTGCGGACGTTAAGTTTGCCGCGCCATTCCTGCCAATCGCCACTCCGTCACGCATGGCGGCGCGGCTTAAAGAAGAGTTTCCGGAAATCCCCGGTCGGCAGATTGCTCGCGCCGTGAAAAAGGCGTACGAGGCGCAGAACGAATTCAACGATTGGTCGCGGCGGCGCGGCGAGGAAATTGTAAAACAGCTCGACGAAAATGGCGGTCACGGCATAGTGCTTGCAGGTCGCCCCTACCACCTCGACCCCGAAATCAATCACGGCGTTCCGCAGATGATAAACTCCTACGGCTTTGCCGTGCTCACCGAGGACAGCGTTGCGCATCTGCACAGAGCGCCGCGCCCGCTCCGCGTTGTGGACCAGTGGACGTATCACTCTCGGCTGTACAGCGCCGCAAACTTTGTGCGCACGCGCAACAACTTAGACCTTGTTCAGCTGAATTCCTTCGGCTGCGGACTGGACGCGGTAACCACCGACCAGGTGCAGGAGCTACTCGAGGCGGCAAACAAGGTTTACACCCTGCTCAAGATTGACGAGGTGTCCAACTTGGGCGCGGCGCGCATACGCATACGCTCACTTATGGCGGTCATAAAGGACAGACAGGTAAAATCCATTCATGCCGAAACGCCTCCGCCGCAAGAGAGCCGCGTGCTGTTTACCAAGCCGATGAAGGAAAACTACACCATTCTTTCGCCGCAGATCTCCCCCTATCATCTCAATCTTATTCAGCCGGCGCTCAACAAGTTCGGGTACAATATTCAGGTGCTGCCCGACGGACAGGACGCCATTGCTACGGGACTGAAGTATGTAAACAACGACGCGTGCTACCCGACCATAATAGTTGTGGGACAGATAATGAGCGCGCTCTTATCCGGCAAGTACGACCTTAACCGCACCGCCGTCATCATGACGCAGACGGGCGGCGGCTGCCGCGCCACCAACTATATTGCGCTTATTCGGCGCGCGCTAAAGAGCGCAGGCATGCCGCAAATCCCCGTAATATCGCTCTCCGCGGCGGGCTTAGAGAAAAATCCGGGCTTCAACGTGGGGCTTAAGGAACTTATTTCGCTTGTGAACGCGCTTATCTACGGCGACCTGCTCATGCGGTGCCTGTACAAGGTGCGCCCGTACGAGGTCAACAAGGGCGAAGCGTACAGTACATATCTTAAGTGGGACAAGCTTTTGCAAGAGGAATTTGCTCAAGGCAGCGTTTCCGCCAAAAAGTACTGCGCGCAAATTGTAAAGGAGTTTGACGCAATCCCTACGCGCGACATAGTAAAGCCCAAGATAGGCATCGTCGGCGAGATTTTGGTCAAGTTCCACCCGCTTGCCAACAACTACGCCGTCGATCTTGTGGAGCGCGAAGGCGGCGAGGCGGTCGTGCCCGACCTACTCGACTTCTTTATGTACTCGTGCTACGACAGCACGGTCAAATACGACCTGCTTGACGGTAAGCGCATGAGCAAGTTTGTAAACGATTTTGCCATAGCCTTCCTCGAGCATCTGCGTAAGCCGATGATAGACGCGCTAAAAGGCACCAAGTTCGGCACGCCGTCGCACATAACAAAGCTCGCCGAAAGCGCGAAGCAAGTCACCTCGCTCGGCACCATGGTGGGCGAAGGCTGGTTCCTCACCGCAGAAATGTTAGAGCTCATTCACGAGGGCGCGCCCAACATAATATGCATGCAGCCGTTTGCATGCTTGCCCAACCACGTAACAGGCAAGGGCGTTATGAAGGAGCTTAAGCGCCGATATCCGCAGGCTAATATCGTTGCGGTTGACTACGATCCCGGCGCGAGCGAGGTTAACCAGGTAAACAGAATCAAGCTTATGATGTCCGTCGCGCACGAAAACGTTAAGGACAAAACGACCGAAGTACATTCCGATGCGCTTAAAGAAGCGGCTTCGACAACTGACGACAATAAATAATTCAGAATTAAGAATTAAAAGAGGTTTTAATTATGAACACAATAGCACTTGTAGGCGCACAATGGGGCGACGAAGGAAAAGGCAAGGTTATAGATATTCTTGCGAGCTCCGCGGACTATGTGGTACGTGCCACCGGCGGCAGCAACGCAGGACACACCGTGGTAAGCGGTGACAAAACGTATAAGCTTCACCTTATCCCGAGCGGCATACTCTACCCCAAAACCGTCAACATAATCGGCAACGGCGTGGTGCTCGACCCTAAAGTTGTGTTGGAGGAAATGGATTCGCTGTCCAAGATGGGCGTCAAGTTTGACAACCTAATGATGGATCTTCGCGCGCACATAGTCCTGCCCTACCACAAGGAAATCGACGAGCTTGCCGAGCTAAGTAAGGGCAAGGACGCAATCGGCACAACCAAGCGCGGCATAGGTCCGTGCTACGCCGACAAGTGCGACCGCATAGGCATAAGGCTTATAGACCTACTTGACAGCGAGGTCTTTGCGCAAAAGCTAAAGTCCAACCTCGAGCTTAAAAATAAATTGATCACAGCGGTGTACGGCGGAAAGCCACTCGACTATAAGTCGATCTACGAGGAATACTGCGGTTATGCAAAACGCTTAAAGCAGTACGCAACCGACACCGGCGCGGTACTTTACGATGCCATAAAGGCAGGCAAGCGCGTCGTGTTTGAGGGCGCGCAAGGCACATTACTCGACCTTGACAGCGGCACTTATCCGTTTGTCACAAGCTCCCACCCCATCACCGGCGGATTCTGCGCGGGCGCGGGCGTCGGTCCCACCGCAATTAAGGAATGCCTCGGCATAGCCAAATCATACACTACGCGCGTTGGCGCAGGTCCCTTCCCCACCGAGCTCAATGACGAAGTGGGTAATCACCTACTCAACGTCGGGCACGAGTTCGGCACTACCACGGGCAGAGCGCGGCGTTGCGGCTGGCTGGACGCAGTTATTCTCAGGCTTGCCGTACGAATCAACGGGCTTACGGCGCTTGCCATCAACAAGCTCGACACGCTGACCGGGCTTAAAAAGCTTAAAATAGCCACCTCATACAAATTGGATAACAAAAACATACAATACTTCCCCGCAGATATCAGCATTCTTGCAAAGTGCACCCCTGTTTATGAGGAATACGAGGGCTGGACGGAGGATATCTCGGCGTGCCGCAAGTTTGAGGACCTGCCCAAAGCGGCGCAAAACTATATTAAAGCGATAGAAAAGCTCACCGACACGCCCGTTACCATGATAGGCGTGGGCGCGGACAGGAATCAGAATATTTACAGATAAATGAAGAAAAAAGGTATGCTAAGGCGGTTTGCCGCGTACTACAAGCCGCACAAAACACTGTTTATTATCGATATGATATGCGCGTTTACCATATCGGCGTTTAACCTTGTGTATCCGTATATCACCAAACAAATAATAAACAACTATGTGCCAAACAAGCTTGTCAGTATGCTACTCGGCTCGGCAGGATTTTTGCTTGGATTTTACATAATAAAGGCAGGCCTTAACTACTTTATGACTTGTTGGGGGCATATTGTGGGCGTGCGCATCCAATCGGATATGCGGCGCGAGATGTTTGCCCACCTTGAAAAACTGCCGTTTGCCTACTTTGACGACAACAAAACGGGCGTCATTATGAGCCGCATGACAAACGATCTGTTTCAGGTGTCAGAGCTCGCCCACCACGGCCCCGAGGACGTGTTTTTGTCGCTGATTACGTTGATAGGCGCGTTTATCATGCTCGCCACAATCAATATTTATCTGACGCTTATCGTGTTTGCGTTTATCCCTTTCTTTGTGCTGTACATAATTTTAATCCGCAAAAACATGAAAAAGGTTTACGCCGAAACGCGCGTCGCACAGGGCGAGGTCAACGCCGATATAGAAAGCGCTATTTCAGGTATGCGCGTGTCGCGCGCGTACACCGCGGCGGAACACGAAATGCAAAAGTTCGATATCGGCAACGACAAGTTTGTGCTCAGCCGCTACCGCCAGTTTAAGCTTCTTGGCAAGTTCCATTCCATAATGACCTTTTTTATGGACTTTTTGTACTTTGCCGTATTGCTTGCGGGCGGACTGTTCTTCTTTTACGGCAAGATTGGCGTTGGCGACTTTACCGCGTTTGTGTTGTACATATCCACGCTTATTACCCCAATTCGCACCCTTGTCACCATATACGACCAAATCCAGGAGGGCGCAACAGGCTTTAAACGGTTTTGCGACATCATGGACGAACAGCCGGAAGAGGAAAGCGATACCGCGCTTAACCCCGACGCGCTTGTCGGCAATATAGAGTTTGAGGGCGTGACGTTCGGGTACGGCGAGGACGACGGATCACCAAAGGTGATAAAGGACTTTTCGCTCAAGATTCCGGCAGGCAAGACGGTCGCGCTTGTCGGTCCCTCCGGCGGCGGCAAAACCACGCTGTGCCACCTAATCCCCCGCTTTTACGAGATAGACAGCGGCAAAATAACGGTGGACGGTTATGACATACGCGAGCTGTCTAGGCACACGCTTAGGAAAAACATAGGCATCGTGCAGCAGGACGTGTTTTTGTTTAACGGCACAGTCAAGGAGAATATAGCGTACGGCAACTTTTCGGCAACCGACGAACAGATCATAGAAGCGGCTAAGCGCGCCAACATCCACGACTATGTCATGAGCCTTGAAAAGGGCTACGACACCGAGGTCGGCGAACGCGGCGTAAAGCTGTCCGGCGGTCAAAAACAGCGCATTTCCATTGCGCGTGCCTTCCTAAAAAATCCTCCGATATTGATTTTGGACGAAGCTACTTCGGCATTGGACAACGCGACGGAAATGCTAATCCAGTCCGCGTTGGAGGAACTCCAGGGCGGCAGAACGACGCTTGTCGTCGCGCACCGCCTATCCACCGTAAAGCACGCTGACGAGATTATAGTAATAACAAGTAACGGCGTGGAGGAGCGCGGCAACCACGAACAACTAGTCGCAAAGAACGGACTGTATAAAGAGCTGTACGACTACCAGTTTAAAAACTTGTAGAGAATGCTGAATGGCTGTTTATTTAAGATCACTATTCTATAAAAATCCGCACCGTTATAAACTGTGCGGATTTTTTACTTAACATGATTCTGCGATAAATTGAAATATAGTGGTCATTATAAACGATGCTAATATATAATAATAAAAGAAATTATATTTGTGCAGTTTGTTTTGTCATTCTGAACAAGCGCGTAAGCGCGCTGTGAAGAATCTCAACCGCTTTATTGGCCG
>JAFLVH010000015.1 GCA_022508365.1 Clostridiales bacterium
CCTTGGCGGCTGATTCGTGACAGAACACCTTGACCACCTTTTGCCCGTTCATCATTTCCTCGATAAAACCTTCGGTTTTGCCCATTGCACGCTGCGCACCCAAAAAATACTTGCCTGCGCCGCCGCCGACTATCTTGGTGACGATGAAAATAAAAATGACGCCGGTCAGTACAATCAGCGTGAGCCAAAGGCTGTACCAAATCATGATAATAAACAGCGTGAGCACCATAATAGACGAAGTGAGTAGCTGCGGCAGAGACTGCGAAATCATCTGTCTGAGCGCGTCAATATCGTTGGTGTAGTAGCTCATGATGTCGCCGTGCTTATTGGTGTCAAAGTACTTAATCGGCAGGTTCTGCATGCCGTTAAACATTTGCTGGCGCATCTTTTTTAGGAAGCCCTGCGTGATGACTGCCATCAGCTGCTTATCCACAGCGCCCATTGTAAGCGACACAACATACAGGCCTATAAGTATGAGCATGTCTTTTATTATCTCGCCGCCGTATTCCGCCCAGCCTCCGCCGGTTGTAATCGCCTTCTCCACGACGGTGAATATGCTCTTCATAAACACCGACGGGATAGCGCTTATTATCGCGTTTACTATAATGAAGATGAGCGTAAACGTCATCATCTTGGGATAGTACTTAAACAGCAGCTTAATGGCTCTGCCCATTACGCCTTTTTCCATTTTTCTCTTGGGCGGTCTTGCATTCATGGCAGGTTTACTCATTGCCGTCACCTCCGCCCGAAATCATATCGTCATTAGACGCCTTGTTTTGCGTCGTATACACCTCGGTATAAATGGGGTTTTTACCGAGCAATTCCTTGTGCGTGCCGATTGCGTTTATCCTGCCGCCGTCCATAATGACAATGCGGTCGGCATCCTCCACAGACGAAGTGCGCTGCGCAATGATTATCTTTGTAGTCTCGGGAATGTACTCCCTAAACGCCTTGCGAATGAGCGCGTCAGTGCGAGTGTCCACCGCGCTTGTCGAGTCGTCAAGAATGAGAACTTTGGGGTTTTTAAGGAGCGCACGCGCAATACAAAGGCGCTGTTTCTGTCCGCCGGAAACGTTGGTACCGCCCTGTTCTATAAACGTGTCATATCCCTGCGGAAAGCTTTGTATAAACTCATCAGCCTGTGCAAGCCGACACGCTTCTATAAGCTGCTCGTCGGTCGCATCGGGATTGCCCCAGCGCAAATTCTCCTTGATAGTGCCGGAGAACAGCTCGTTTTTTTGCAGCACAACGGACACCGAATTGCGAAGAGTATTTAGGTCATATTCCTTGACGTTGTGTCCGCCAACGCTTATAGAGCCCTCTGTGGCGTCGTACAGCCGCGAAATGAGATTGACAAGCGTAGTCTTGCTGGAGCCCGTGCCGCCGATTATGCCTATGGTTTCGCCCGATTTTATGTGAAGATCTATGTCCGCCAAGGCGTAACGCTCTGCGACTGCTGAATACTTAAAGCTGACAGAGTCAAAGTCAATATCGCCGCTGACAACCTCGGTTATTGGATTTTCGGGATTAACTATAGTGCTCTCTTCGGCAAGCACCTCGCAGATACGCCGCGCACTTTCCATGGACATTACTATCATGGCAAACACCATGGAAAACATCATAAGCGACATAAGTATCTGCATGCCGTACACGATAAGCTGCGACACCTCGCCGACGCCGGTCGCGCCGTTTGATTTAAGTATCATATAAGAGCCCAAAAACAGAACGGTGGACAGTACGCCGTAAAAGAAAAACTGCATTATCGGGTTGTTCCACGCGAGAATGCGCTCCGCCTTGGTAAAGTCCATTTGCACGTCGGTTGCGGCGCGGTCGAACTTTTCCTTTTCGTACTCCTCGCGCACAAACGACTTGACAACGCGCATGCCGCGCACATTCTCCTGAATGGACTCGTTGAGGTTGTCGTACTTTTTAAACACGCGATGGAAAAGCGGCATCGCTTTTTTCATTATAAGTAGCAAAAGCAGCGCAAGCGGAGGAATGACCGCTACAAATATCCAGCCCAAGCTTCCGCCCATAATAAACGTCATTACAAGCGAAAAGATCATCATTAAAGGAGACCTTACCGCGACGCGTATTATCATCATGTACGCAAACTGAACGTTGGTCACGTCTGTCGTCATGCGCGTGACAAGCGACGGCGTGGAAAATTTATCTATATTTTCAAACGAAAAATCCTGCACCTTATAGTACAGATCCTTGCGTAAATTTTTGGCAAAGCCGGCGGACGCCTTGGCACAAAACGCACCGGCTAAGGCTCCGCACGCAAGCGACACAAACGCCATGCCTATAAGGATGCCGCCGTACATCCACACTTCGCTCATCCTTATCACTTCGCCCTTGGCAACATCCACGTCTATGGCGTTGACAAGCTGTGCGATGATAAACGGAATCAAGCACTCGAGAACAACCTCGAGCGAGACGAAAACCGGGGACAAAATAGAGGCGGTTTTATACTCTCTTACGCTTTTTGACAAAACTTTTATCACTTTATTCTACACTTATCCTTTATCACCTTATCTTGTAATTTTACCACCGACAATTTTTTTTGTCAATTGAATAGTGTGTTAAGTGCATGATAATTTGTAAAACCCTGCAACACAAAAGCGGAGTGAATACTCAACTCCGCTCTTATTTTCACATTGATATGACCGTTACAACAGGATACAGATTATGCCGCCCCTGCCCTCGTTGATTATGCGCGTGAGGGTTTTACGCATCTTCTTTTGCGTCTCGAGCGGCATTGCGGAAAGCTTGTTGTTTAGCCCCTCGTTAACAAGGCAATCAAGCGATTTTCCGAACATGTTGGTCTGCCAAATGCCTTTGGGGTTCTGCTCGAACTCGCTGAGTAGATAGTGGACCAAATCCTCGCTTTGCTGTTCGGTGCCTACTACCGGGCATACCTCGGTTTCTATATCTACGCGCATTATGTGCAAGCTGGGCGCCGACGCTTTTAGTTTGACGCCGAAGCGTGAGCCTTGCTTAAAGATTTGCGGCTCGTCAAGCGTCATCTCGTCTATAGTGGGAGTGACCACGCCGTAGCCTGTTTCCGCAACCTCGTTTAATGCCTTGCTTAGCTTGTCAAACTGCCGCTTGGCCTTTACCAGGTCGCCGAGCATTGCCATAAGATCGAATTCGTCCTTGATCTCCAGCCCGGTCTCTTCCTGCAAGGCACGGTAGAACAATCCTTCCTTTTCCTTGACGGCGTACACCGCCCTGCCCTTGTCGAGCTCGACGCTCTTTAGCTCCACCGATTCAAAGAATTCACTGTCTAGCGCAACTTCGCCCGACGTGCAATCGCGCATTTTGACCTTGCCCTCGCAGGCGGACTTACTGCGCTCCAATAGCTCGCACACTATCGGGTTTTTCTCGTCCAGCGCTTTTATCCAGTTAGCGGACTGAACGTATATGTCGCGAAGCGGAAATTCGTACAGAACGGTCTCAAACAGCTTGACTACGTCCGCCTTGCTTAATGCGCTCACGTTTAGCGGAATTACCGCGTTACAGTATTTTTCGGAAAGCGCTTTTGCCAGCTTTTTGGTTTCCGCAGAGCCGGGCACGGACGAGTTTAGCACTATCACAAACGGCTTGCCGAGCGCCTTCAGCTCGTTAACCGTGCGCTCCTCCGCCGCAACGTACGCGTCGCGCGGAAGCTCGGTCTTTATCGATCCGTCGCTTGTCATCACAACGCCTATTGTGGAGTGATCGGCTATCACCTTTTTTGTGCCTATTTCCGCGGCGCGCTCAAACGGCATGGGCGAATCGCTCCAGGGCGTTTTTACCATGCGCTCGCCGTCGCCGTCTTTGTGCCCGGTGGCGCCGTCCACCATGTAGCCTACGCAGTCCACAAGCCGCACCGATATCTTGGCGGTGTCGCTTAATGTAACAGTGACGGCCTCGGCAGGCACAAACTTGGGCTGGGTTGTCATAACCGCTTTACCCTCCGCGCTTTGCGGCAGCTCGTCGCGCATACGCTCTAATTCGTATCCGCTTGCAGACGGCAAAACAAAGGTGTTCATAAAGTTGGTTATGAACGTGGATTTGCCCGAACGCACCGGACCTACGACGCCGATATAAATATCTCCGCCGGTGCGCTCCTTGATATCGTTATAAACGTCGTACTCTTCCATATTACCTCCATGGGCGTGATTACTTTTTACATATATGCCGAAGCCTTGAGTAATATACCGCCGCGCTGCATTACGGTTTAATTTATGCAAAGAATTTTTGCAAAATAACCGCGGCAATTTTTTTGCACGAAAAAAACCGCGAGATACGCGGCTTTAAATGTGTGATGAAAATTACGCTTTACTCGGCTACAATATAATCCTCGTAAACGAACGAACGCTCAGGTTGAAGCTTTGACTTGGGCTTTATAAGCACCACCCTTCCCTCGTTTCCGTGAAACAGCTTGTACACGTTTTTACGGTGCGCAAAAAGGCTGAGTAGATACATGGCAAACAGTATAACGGACGCGTACACGCCTATCGGGTTTTGCCCCGCCGTAAGCCCTTCCATTGCGAGCGGCAGGCTTATAATAATAAACGAGGTAAGCGACCCCACATGCGTGATGAACAGAAACGCCACGCCAAACGCGAACGCACCAAGCGTGTAGAGCGGCTGCATTGTCAGGCACACGCCTATAATAGTCGCCGCGCCCTTACCGCCGTTAAACTTCATAAGCACGGGATAGATATGTCCGAGCACGGCAAATATGCCTGCAACGTACATGCCTATTCTGTCCGAGCCAAACCGCAAAAACTGCCCACCGCCCATAAACAGCCAACCTAATAGGCACGGGATTACGCCCTTTAACACGTCCAAAATCAGCGTCAAAACGCCGAGGAGCTTGCCGTATGTACGCAGCATGTTCATTGTGCCGGGATTGCCGCTGCCGCACTCGCGAATGTCCTTGCCCTTTAATCGACTTATTACAATGGCATTGTTGATATTGCCCACAAAGTACGAGCCTATGGCAACAAGCGCACCGGCTAAGATTTGCATAGATGTGGATATTGTCATTTTTCTTCCCGTCCTATAAACTTTAACACTATCGGCGTGCCTGTAAAATCAAACGCGCGGCGCAGCGAGTTTTCCAGATACCGCTCATAGGAAAAGTGTATGAGCTTTGCGTCGTTCACCTTGAACACAAACAGAGGCGGACACACGCTCGGCTGCGACACGTATAGGATTTTCGCCTTTTTTCCCTTGCGCGCCGTGGGCTCGGTCATGGCAACGGCTTGTCCGACAAGCTCGTTAAGTAGTCCCGTGGAAATTCTTCTCGACGCGTTTTGCCACACATAGTCCGCCGTAGAGAGAATCTTTTCCACGCGCTGACCTGTTAGCGCGGATACCGACACGCTTGTAAAATAGCTCATAAACGCAAGGTGCTCTTTGAGTTCGTCCGTCTTTTCCTTTAGCGTGTTTGTGGACTTTTCCACCGCGTCCCATTTGTTGAGCACAACAACGGACGGCTTGCCGCTCTCGTGCACAAGCCCGGCAATCTTTTCGTCCTGCTCGGAAACAGGCAGCGACGCGTCCACCACAATAAGCACTACGTCCGCGCGCTTTACTGCCGCTATGGCGCGCATAACGGAATAGCGCTCTATGGACTTATCCTCTATGTCGCGCTTACGGCGCATGCCGGCTGTGTCTATAAGTATATAATCCTTGCCGCCTACCGAAATAGGCGTGTCAATCGCGTCGCGCGTTGTGCCGGCTATGTCTGACACAATGCTGCGCTCGTAACCGAGCAGTCTGTTTACAAGCGACGATTTGCCTACGTTGGGCTTGCCTACTACCGCCACCTTAAGCGGCGCGTTTTCGCCCTCCTCTTCCGCTCGGTCAAAGCTACTGCACACCTCGTCCAGTAGGTCGCCCACGCCCGATCCGTGTTCGGCGGAAATGAGTATTGGCTCGCCCAGTCCCAGTCCGTAAAAGTCGTACACGCTGTCGCGGTTTACGGCATCCGCCTTGTTTACGGCAAGCACGATAGGCTTTTTGCTCTTGCGGAGCACCTCCGCGATATCGCTGTCACCTGCAAGCACGCCCTGCTTGGCGTCCGTCAAAAACAATACAACGGACGCAATTTCCACCGCGTCAAACGCCTGACGCTTAACCGAACGCGAAATATCGTCGTCGCTCTCGTCAATGCCGCCGGTGTCAATAAGCGTAAACTCCTTGCCGCACCACTCGCAGTCGGCGTAAATGCGGTCACGCGTAACCCCCGGCATGTCGTCAACTATTGCGACGCGCCGTCCGCTTATTCTGTTTATAAGTGTGGATTTGCCGACGTTAGGACGTCCCACTATGGCAACAATGGGTTTCATGATACAGCGATAGTTTATCACAATCGGCAAAAAAAGTAAAATACTTTTAACACAGAGTAAAAAATAAGACCGATATTCTTCACTACGCTTCGCTTGTTCGAAATAACAAAGCTTTATTTCCTATAATTCCGAATTTGATAAAATCATTTATCAAAGTATTTCTTGTACTCGTCGGGATCGAACTCCTCGGCGGTTTCGGCTAACTGCGCCTTAGCCTTGGCGCGGTGGTTCATGGTGCGTTTGATAGCCGACACGCTCTCGAATATAACCACGGCGGTAACAGCGGCAAGGATAATCGCGTCAAATGTAGACGGCGCGCCAAACCTAAGCGGCGTGCCGTACACGTACATTCCCACTGCGGACGATATTACGTCGCCTATAGGCATGCCAAAAAATATTCCGCACAATGCGGCAATCTTGGTTTTGCCGACGAGGTAATCCACTGCCCCACACAAAAATCCTATTATTATCACGCACACCGTATCGGACGTAATGGGCGCAATAAGCATCCACACGGAAATAAAAAGCGCCGCCGTAACCGCCGTTGCCACGATCGCCCGTCCCGCCTCGCGCAGTCTAAACGCCAATGCAAAAAACACCGCGGAAAAGAGCAAAGGCGCAAAAAAGCCCGCCACGTTAAACTCCACCGCGCCCACGGTGAAAGTGGGTATAAACGCACAGCCTATCAGCACGCCAATCATGACAAATGCCAGCCACACCGCCACACCGAAGCTTTTGAATACGCGCTCCGCAATGCCGAAGAATAACAATACGGCAACAAGCCCCAACAAAACAAGTCCTATAATCATACAATCGATTATTGCCGTTTTTTTTATTGTTATACAAAAAAGGACACAGGTTTTACCTATGTCCTCTGATTTCTATTGTTATCAGTTAACTCCGTACCAGCTGGTGTAACGACGATTGCCGTTGCTGTCTTTGCTGCTGAGGTATGTCAAAAAGTTGAAGTTTGACCATTTGCTGCTGTCAAGGTTGTATACGCGCACGCTCTCTATCCTGATATTGGGCGTGGGCGGCTTCCATAAAAATCCGTCCGAATCCATATTGGTGTTAAGCGCCGCTTTTGCGCTGATAACCTCTATGTTTTTTATTGTTTGGTCGTTTAGCGCATACCCCACCATGGAGCATTCTATAGTGTTTATGTTGTTGGGCACTGTTTCCGCATTGTCGCCGTAAAACAACTGGAACTCGGTTGATGTGTCAGACCTAAACGTGAGCGCGCCAGGCTGCCGCATCGAGCTATCAGAAGACTTTTTGGAGTCCACGCGCAGTCTGTATCCGAACTTATCCGTCAAGCTGCTAAAACGATTATTGGGCAAAGCGGAAAACGCTTTTAGATAATCGGCGCTGTAAATGCGGTTTTTTGAACGCTCGAACGATGTGGAGCTGCTTGAAGTGGGCTGCTCTACATATCCGCCGAACCTAAGCCATCCGCCCTGCGCGTCATAAAAAACCGTATTGTCAAAAAATTTGTTGGTTGCCAAAAATATAAAGTTGGTAGCCGCAGTATCGTTTTCCTTCTCGTTTATCACGTATTCAAGCTCCATGCCGTTGGAAAGCTTAAACTTGGCTATAACATAGTCATAACCGCGATAGGGATTGACAATGAACATTATAACCGGTGCAATGAGCGCGACAATAATAAGCACTATCGCAACGGAAACCGCGCATCCTACAATAATGGCGGAACGCTTTGCGCGCCTTTGATTCAGCGCCATTTGCGCTTCCGGGCTGAGTGCGGGAGCTTCTGCCTTGTCGGGGTCGTTCGATACAGTCGTACGTCCCACTCTTTTGTCCTGTTCCGCCATGCGCTTTTGCTTGCGCTCTTTGGCGGTTAATGAATAGCTACGCTTTTGTTTCAAGATGACCTACTCTATTTCTTGGGATTTTGATTTTTTAGCCGTTCCTCGCGCTCGCGCCTTAGCCTTTCGGCACGCTCGGACAAATCGGTTGTGCGAGGACGCGCCGCATTGCCTGCAAGCCTATCAGCCGCAGCTTGGCGGTCGCGCGCTATGCGCTCTTCTGCGGCCTTGCGCCTTTCCGCAGCGGTCAGCGGCGCAGCGGGCTCCGAGGGCGCGCTATTATTATCTGCGTTTTGCGCGTTATCTATCGGTTCGTCCATGGAAATGACTTCCGGGGCAAACTCGTCCGCTTTTACCTCGGGCGCGCTCTCTTCCTCCATGGGAATGACCTCCGGCGCAAACTCGTCTTGTAATACCTCCGGCGCAAACTCGTCGTCGGAAGCGGCTTGTGTGCCGGCGTCAAAGTTGCGCATAAGTTCGTCAAACTCGCTGTCGCTTATCACCTGTTCGGCATCTATCGCTTGCGCCTCGCCTTCCACCACAACGGCCTCATCGGCGGTTATTGGCGTCACACCGAAGTCATCGTCAAAGTCGGCAGGTATGCTGCTTGCGCCGTTGCTGTCAAAGTAGTTAATCTTTCCGCCCTGTCCCGCAGGATTGGACATATGCGCAATCTCTTGCGTGGACAGTGTGCGCTCGGTTTCTACAATGCCGTCGCCCTTGCGCTGCTTTGCCGCCTCTTTTGCAAGCTTCTTTTCCTCGCGCGTCATCTTTATCTTGCCGGGCTTTTCCTCTCGCATTCCTGTAGGCGCGGCAAGCGGAACTTCGGGCACGTCTCCGCCAAAGTCCTGAATGGCGGCGTTCATATCCATAACGTCGTCTTGCCCCAAAGCGTCTATGGGTGCGGGGCCGGAGGGCTGTTGAACAACCTGCTGTTGCGGCATACCTTGCTGCGGCATGCCCTGTTGCATATATTGCTGCTGCGGCATACTCTGTTGCGGCATGCCCTGTTGCATATATTGTTGCTGCGGCATGGACGCTAAGGCTTGCGGCGACACGGTGTAAGCTTGCTTATCGCCCTGAAGGTTGCGCTTGTAGAATTCGGTCTTTACCATATTTAGATACGGCGCAATAAAGATAAAGCCCAAGCCCAGCGTTATTATGCCCAAAATGTACCAGCCTAAAAGCGACATGCACAGCGAAAAATACGTGCCGGTCTTGCCGCTCATCACCTTGCCGGAGGCTTTAAGCGAATCGGAGGGCTTCATCTTGGGGTTTGCAATCAAAAGATAGGACGCCATTGACGTGCGAAGCAGATATATAACACCCGGCACAATCAAGCATAACAAAAGAAGCAACGACATCAGCGTGCGCCTAAGACTTACAAGCAACACCTTGGTTATGTTGCTGCGCGCAATCGTTTCGCCCAGTCGCCTTATGTTGTACGGCTGGCACCTGTACGACATCAAGTAAAAATCGGTCATAGCAAAGCTTATCATGCCTGCGCCGACAATAGCTATAATCAGCAGCAACGAGCCGTATGCGATCATCACGTAAGCCGCCACATCGCTAAACGCCTTGCCGAGAGATACAAACGATATTGCTACAAGCGCGATCAACGTAATAAAAATCGTAAACTCCACTGTGTATACGATTATTGCTTGGTGCATATTTAACGCGAGTTTTCTTCTTGCCTCGCCTTTTATGTCCTTTGCTACCATAATAATATATTTTACAGCATTTGCCGCTGTTTGTCAATACATTTTTAGCGAGCGTTTCTCAAAAAAGTCAAATCAAAGCCGCTGTCAACGCTAAAAGTCTTTCCGTTAAGATATTTCAGCTTGCCTTTGAGCCCCGAAAATTCAAGCTCGACCGCGGCAAGCATCTGCGTATCGGGCGCTCCTTGCGGCGCGGCGTTTCCCCTAATTCCGTACTTGTGCTCGCCTATAATCGGACAACCGACAAAGCCGAGGTGCGCGCGGATCTGGTGCGTTCTGCCTGTGTGCGGCAAAACCCTAAGCACCGCCGCTTCGCCTATTCTCTCTTTTACGCTGTATTCGGTTATCATGGTTTTGTATCCGCTCTTTTGCGCCCCGGATACAAGCGCGAGGTTTCTATCCGTCAAAAGCCTTGTGTATGCGGTAAGCGTTGCGCCGTCATCCTTGGGCGCAGGCAGCACCACCGCCTCGTAAACCTTTTTTACGCGACGCTCTTTAAACGCCTCGGACAGCTCTTTCATCACCCATTCGGTCTTGGCAAAAACTATAAGCCCCGTGGTGTTGGTGTCCAGCCTGTGTACGGCAAAAAGCGGCGCATTATAAAGCTGCGGCAAAATGTCGTACGCAGTGCGCTTTGGCTTGTTAAAAATAACTATATTGTCGTCCTCGTAAACAATAGGCGCGTTTACGGCGTTTTTATTGAGCTCGTCTGGCACAAAAACGCTTACCGTATCTCCCACGCCGAGCATTGCGTTAGCCTTGGTTTTAACCCCGTTTACGCGCACCTCGCCGCACTTTATCAGTATATCGGCTTTAGCGGACGACAGCGCAGGCACACTGCTCGCCAAAAACGTAACAAGCTTTTCCTCTTTATTCGCCGTAAACTCGTACTTTTTTCCCATGCGTTTTTTCTCTTTAATAAATCGAATTTGATTGACTATGTTTTAGCGCGCAGCGACTTTGTGCGTCCGCGAACAATACTCGCCGCCGATATTGCTACTATGACGGCGATAACACTCGCCCACGCCGTAATCACCCAAAACTTGTCCACCGCATACCACACCGCCGATTGATAGTACAATAATGCGCACGCATATGCGACAAGCGTATGCACCGCCGCGGAAAGCAGCGCGCTTTTTATTCCGTTTTCCTTGGCGATGGCGGAAAGCGTCGCCACGCACGGCACATACAGCGTAGTGAAAATCATAAACGACACCGCAGCCGCGCGGCTTGCGAACACCTCGCCCATGCCGCCCAACGCGCCGATAACTGATACAACGGTTTCCTTTGCCGCAATGCCTGAAATAAGCGCCGCAGTCGCGCGCCAAGACCCGAATCCGAGCGGAGCGAATATTGGCGCAACAACGGTGCAAAGCGTGCACATTATGCTGTTTTCCACGCCGCCGGTAAAGCCGTCGTGCATGGAGAAGTTGCACAGCACCCACATTATCACGCTTAGCCCGAGCACAACCGACCCGACGCGCGATATAAAGGCAAGCACGTTGCTTAGAGCCACGCTAAATACGCGTTTTGCGCTTGGCACGCGATACGGCGGCATTTCCATTATAAACTCGTCGTCGCTCTCTTCGCGCCTTATAGCTTGCATAATCTTTAACACGACAAGCGCCACGGCAAAGCCCAAAATATACATCGCCGCCACCGCAAACCCGGACAGACCGAAGTACGCGGCAATGGCGGTGAACACGGCAAGCCTTGCGCTGCACGGGCAAAACGGTGTTGCAAACGCCGCTCTACGGCGCACGCCCTCGCCCGATATTCCGCGAGAACTGAGGACTGCCGTTGCCGAGCAACCCAATCCCAGCACCATGGAAAACGCCGCCCTGCCGTTTAACCCGAACTTTTTAAAAAAGTCGTCGGTGAGAAAAGCGACGCGGCTCATGTATCCGCTGTCTTGCAGTAACGCCGTCAGCAGGAAAATAAGCACCACCTGCGGCAAAAACGCGAGCACCGCTCCCACGCCGCCGACAACACCATCAGCAAGCAGCGCAACCACCCACGGCGGCATATCCGTCTGCAGTACCAAGCCTTGCGCGCGCTCGATAAGCCCTGCCAAAAGAGCGGAAATCGGCTTACCCAGCTCGAATGTTATCACGAACACCGCCGCCATAACAAACAAAAACACAGGCAGAGCGAGCTTTCCGAGCGCAACTTTATCGATTTTTAATGTGCTTTGCGGCACGGACGAACGCTCCGCTACGCCCGAAAGTATTCGGTCGATATATCCGTAACGCAGTTTTGCGGGCAAGTCCACGTCGCATGCGCAACAGTCGCCGCAGTCTTTAAGCTGATATCCCGCTTTGTCCGCTATAAACTCGTCGCGCTCCATAATCTTAAGCGCGACAAAGGCGTCCGTCAGTCCCGATATTTTTTTTCCGACCGAAGCGGCGGAAAACTGATTTACCGCGGAATCGCGTACATAATCGGGCGCGATCGGCTTTTTTTTCAAAGCGCTTTCTGCCGCCTCGAGAATACTCGCCTTTTGGCTTTTGTCCTTGACGGATGTGCCGACGACGGGAACGCCGAGACGCCGCGACAATAGCTTTAGGTCAATCGCCCCACGCGCTTCGTCCATCATGTTTACGACAAGCACGGCAGGCTTACTTAGTTCCGCAAGCTGCATAAACATATACAGGTTGCGTCTTAGATTGTTCACCTCTGCGACGTAAACGATAACGTCATAGTCGCCGAAAAGAATGTTATCACGCGTTATCCTCTCCTCCGCGGTGCGAGCGGTAAGCGAGTACGCGCCGGGCAGATCGGAGATAAATACGCCGCGCGACGATTTTTTTGTGCGCACGTCCACGGTAACGCCGTGCCAGTTGCCAACAGGCTCGTCCGAGCGCGTCAGCCTGTTAAAAAGAGTGGTTTTACCGACGTTAGGGTTGCCGCATAACGCAATTTTCATATCACCTTTCGCGTATCTCTATATTTGCGGCAACGCTTGACTGAATAACGCAGGAGGTAGAACCGAAGTCCACAAGCACGGAATGCCTGTTTCTCGCACGAATGCGGTAGCAAGCATCGATAAAACCCAGATCGACAAGCCGTCTGTGCGTGTCCGCTCCGCCGCCGATTCGCGTTACATAACCGTTGCTTCCTACCCTGCAATCGAAAAGCGTCATACTCCCTACTTAAACGCGTTGATAAACTCTATAAACGAGGTAACGTCGCGGAAATCGCGGTATACCGACGCAAACCGCACATACGCGATTTGGTCAAGCTCCTTAAGCCCTTCCATAACCATCTCGCCTATCTTTTTGGACGAAATCTCCTGTTCGAGCGAGTTGTAGACCTGCTTTTCCACAGAAGCCACCAATGCCTCGATATCGCGTATGGCAACGGGGCGCTTTTCGCAAGCTTTGATTATGCCCGCTTTCAACTTGTGCGGATCGAACTGCTGGCGCGTTCCGTCATTCTTGACCACAAGCACCGGCGTGGACTCTATCACCTCGTAAGTGGTAAAGCGCTTGCCGCACTGCAAACATTCGCGACGACGGCGTATGCTGTTGCCCTCGTCGGTGGAGCGCGAATCTACAACCTTGCTTTCCGCGTTACCGCAATAGATACACTTCATAATACGTTTTTCCTCTCGTAAGTATTACCGGTTAACAATATTACGCAATTTGCGCAACCGTTTACTATTATATTATAGCATTAAATATGCGGTTTTGTCCAGCTGTTGGCGCAAGAAAAATACGCTTATGTTGCAGGTTCCGCGTCCCAACGCTCGGTGCAATCGAACAGCATACACTTTTCGCACTGTCCGTCGCAGCCCTTTCCGCCGCCGCCTTTGCCGCCGTCACCCTTTTTTTGGGGCGAAGGTAAGCACTCCGACTTGGGCGCAGGAACACAAGTGGGCGCGCCGCCGCCAAGGTCGTGAATTTCGACAAGAATCACGTCCTCGCCGATCTTTTGGATGCACTGCCACGGCACAAATAGGTCCTGAGATTTGCCAAACACGCCGCGCTTGCCGTACGGCAGGATTATACCCTTGATCTTGCCGCCCTCTGCCGAAAAAATAAGGTCGATAATGTGCCCCATTCTTCGCCCGTCACTGCCGTTAATCACCTCTCGGCGCTTCAGTTCACAATAAGTCATTTCGTTTTCCATAGCATTTGTATATGCGGCAACACGGAATATTGCTATTATTTTTTATTCCAATTGCATCACGACAAAAAAAGAACAGTATCAATTCCGAAAATCAATACTGTTATTTTAAATAAATTATACAAAGCTGCGTTAAAGTATCAATCCGTCGATTCGCCGTCCGCGGCAGATACGTCACCGCCGCCCGTCTCGTTGACAGCGGCATCAACACCTGTCGGCTCTATAGGCTCGCTGCCACTCGCTGCCCCCACTCCGTCTGCCGCGGCAACAGCCGAACGTTTTCCGAATTTAGCCTTTACTTTGCGCCACACGATTCCTGCATAGTGACGGAAATCTTTGTCGATAAGCGCCGCTATAATACAGACAGGCAAGGACAGCGCTATTGAGATAAAGCCGTTGGCAAACAGACTCGCCACGCCCGAGCGCAAGCTTACCGTGCAGAAGTGCAACGCCACCAAGGCTGCTGTAAAGATTAACATATATGCGTAATTCTTTATATAATACTTTTTTGTATTTGTCTTAAACGCATATTTAAACAGCACGTGCGGCTCCACAATGTGACATATGGTAATGTTGGTGATTATCGTCGCCACAATCACGCCCACAACCGCAAGCTCCGCGCCCCAGAGATATTCAAACAAGTAGACGCACCCAATCGACAGACCTATGTTTATCAAGCCCTCGATTAGCGGCTTCCACCTGTCGTTGTAAAATGTTCCGGTGGCGTCGCGGAAAAGCATAGTCGCCTGACGCATGAACTGAATAAAATAATTGAGCGTTATAATAAACGACACGGCGCGAATCATTTTTAAATCGCTGCCGCCGAACAGAAAAACCACCAAATTGTCTATGATGGAATAATATCCCAAAAAGAACACCACGCCCAAAATAAAATTGAACGTGTGGAAGAACGAATGGTACTTTTGTGCGGTTTCCGCATTTTCTTCAACAAACATATGCCCGATAACCGACGTAAGCGGAGAAAAGCATAATGCAAGCACGCCACTCATTGCTGTCATAATGGTTGTGTAGTTGGAATACTTGCCGAGAATTACAATGCCTATGAACGCGGAAATAATAATGCTGTCTGCCGTGTTTACAAGCACTCCGCCGATCTTGTGCATAAACATGGCTTTGACATTTTTGGTGACGTCCTTTTTTGTTTCATCGTCAATGCGCTGTTTATTCTTAATAATGCCGCTGTGCTTACGACGTGCGATAAGCTCTGTAACTCCCCACTGAATGGCAACCGCAACGATTCGGCATACAAGATACCAAACAAACGACCGCGTAAGTATAAGCACTATAATTTGCAGTCCTACTTGCAAAAGCTGACCGAGCGATGATATTGCGGTGGTAACGTAATTGTTTTTATACGCGTTTATCAGCGACGTCTTGGAGCTAAACATATACGTCATCACCACGGACAAGAGCATGAGCGCAAAGGTCAAATACAGATTGACATCGACGCTTTGATAATCCTTGGCAAGGTACGGCAGCGCCGGCATAATAACGCACCCTACCACGGCTATTATTCCGCCTATAATAAGATACAGCTTGGTAAACAGCCCGTACAGCGCCGAAACCTTGTCCGTATTCCCTTCCACGATTGGCTTGTACATGCAGAAAGTTATCGCGCTGCCAACGCCGAGCTCCGCAACTGCCAAAAAGTTAAGTATGGATTTAAACAACGAATTTATGCCGTTAAACCCGTTGCCGATATATTGAATGAGGAACCGACGCACAAGCACGTCGGCCACCAATATCAATATTCTAAACGCAATCGAAACCGATACGTTTGCTATTCCGCGCTTTTTATCCATTCACACCTTTGGTTGCTCGGTTTTCTTGCAATCTCCCTGCGTGTGCTCGGCCTTCTGCAGCTGTTGCAAATAAAGCTGTACGCCGCCATTATGACCACGCTCCAACTATAGAAAAAATTTGTTTCGGAAAAATTCATTATCAGTAATGACACAAAAAATACTATCGGCACCCTGTATGACAATTTCTTTTTTCTCTTATCGTTCGCTACACATGATTGGGAAACAAGATAAGAAAACACCAAAATAAATATAACAAATGCAATAATCCCGAATGATGTCAATATGCCCAAAGATTGATTATGGACATTTACCAATGCGTTATTGTTTTGAGCCACTGCCAAATCCGTATTAAAGTCAGATCCGACACCGAACCACAAATGATCCTTGACCGATTCAAATGCCAAATTCCAAATATACTGCCTGCCTGTAAAAAGGTCTTTTCCGAAAATCGTAACATTTCCTCGTCCGATTTTCTCAAATAAGTACCCGGAATACCAATAAGCGGCAAGCAAGCCTATCAGACTGAAGAATAGCATAACATACCCTGCCGACTTAGATAAGCAATATTGCTTTCTTCTGCAAAACATGAACAACAGCAGAATAAAGCATATGCAACCTAACATTGCTGTTCGTGATTGATAGACAAACTGAAGCCCAAAGCTTAACAGAGCAATTACTAGATTTACCAATCCTTTTGTTTTATGATACCTCACTATACTCATACTAAACAAAAGCATTAGCAATAAACCGCACGTGTTAGGATTAATTTTATTATCATCGACGCCGTCTTTTGTAGTTCCGTTGAGCAACATCGCAAATACTACAACGGTAAAAAACCAATATATCTTCTTTTTTTCGGAGCCAGATAATTTAAATTGTTTATATATCACCAAATTTAAAAGAATTGAACACAAATACAACGCGCGCGTCAATCCTGAAAACATAAACAAATACAACAGCGCAAAATATAATATACTCATTGAACAAATCAATAGCAATCGATTATTTCTGTAATATCTATCATTCAACAATATATATAACTGATAAATTATCATAGAAACTATCGACACGACTGTAAACACATAATTAACGGGATTTGTCGTATCGATAATAATATTGGCAATAAGTTGGTGGACACAAACAAACAAAATACTACATACAGCGAGGATAAACGACGGGCTGTGTCCTATCGCTTTCCTGCGTGTCTGTATATTTTGCCGATAATCTATAGGCAATTTTTGTGTGTCTGCATACATATTATCTTTATCCGATGATTAGTAAATACAAGATAAAAGTCCGTACAACCTGAGCTTAAGCAGTGTAAAAACTATTTTATGTTTAAAGGTAGTATCATATTTAACACTTTTCAACAGCTCTCTTGCCTTTTTGTTTTCTCCTATTTTTTTGTATTCCTCCCGTCTGGTTTTTCGCGGCGGTTTTACCGTCCTGATTTTTTCCAAACATATCGAATACAAAAGCGCAAGCGAGCAATTGTCAAAGTCGTCTATTTTATAATTATAGGCGTTGATAGAATCCGCAAGCATACCGACAACATGTTCCCAGTCCTGTAAGTTCTTTGATTTGTAACTATGAACTACCGACGTAGGCCACTGTACATAATGATATAAATTGTCATGCAAACATGCAATCCTATTGGCACTGAAAATGACGGATGCTGTCAACGCAAGGTCTTCCCCTACTCTTATATCGGTCTCACGAAAAGCTAAATTATTTATTAAGATATCCCTTTTAAATAATTTATTGCACCGAGAGCCGGAAATTATTTTTCCGTCGTTTAATGTGGGAAGAATCTTTAGATTAAACCTGCCGTCGTTCCTATCGAAAACAGTAGAATTCGTATTTTTTGCATGTCCGCGTACAGAAAGAACATTGCCATCCTCATCTTCCAACACAAACCCACAAAAAACAACATCCGCATTTGCATCGATAATTTTATCGTAAAGCTTTTGATACATGTCTTTATCGACATAGTCGTCGCTGTCGACAAAGCCGATATAATCGCACTGTGCCGCACCGGCACCGACGCAGGCTGCAGCAGATGCGCCCTTATTCTCTTGGTCGATTATTTTTATACGGTCGTCCTTTGCCGCATATTCCCGACAAATCTGCAAACTGTTGTCTTTACTTCCGTCATTTACCAAAATAATTTCTTGCACGCAATCACTCTGCGCACAAACGCTGTCCAGACATTTACGCAAATATTTTTCTACATTATATATCGGAATAACTATACTGATTCCGTTCATTTATTTAACCTTTCCGTCAATATTAGATATGTTTTATGCATTGCGTCGCTGACAGTGTAAACAGGCGCCCATCCTATCTTTTTCAGTTTATCGGACGACAGTAGCGCATAACTTGCTACGGACGCGCCCTGTTGAGCTTCCGACAAGTTGAATATAACGTCTTTGCCGGCAAACCCAGCAATCAGTTTGGCGTAATCGCCCAATGTGCTACCCTCGTCATCGTCGGTTATATTGTACGCCTCGCCACATGCTCCATCCAACAAAACCTTTATCAGCCCGCTCGCCGCGTCAGCCACATAGCAATATGAAAACCGCTGTCCGCCCTTGCTCTTTAGCACTATGTCCTCGCCGTTTACGGCACGATCCATAAACTGCGCCAATGCCTTGCTGTCGTTCTTTTTGTCCGCACCGAAGCAACGCGCGAGCCTTGCTACAACACAGTCCACTCCGTGCTGTGCGATAAACGATTGGCACAAGCTTTCCGAAAGACGCTTTGCCTCGTTGTATCCCGCCCGAGCCGTGTTGCAATCTATATAACCGCAATAGTCTTCCGCCATGGGCTTGTCGTTACCTTCGCCGTAAATCTCCACGCTGGACGCAAGCAAAAACTTTTTTACCTTTTTTTCCGCCGCCAACGTCAAAAGATTGTATGTGCCAAAAATATTGGTAGTAATAGTCCCGACGGGATCTGCGGCGTACTGCTTGGGATGCGTATTGGAAGCAAGATGCAAAATATAATCTACCCTGCCGCCTACGTTAAGCGGCTTTGTTATATCATGGCTTAAATATTCGACATCACGCTCGGACGGCAGTCCGTGCCGAGAGCAGCTGATTATCTTTATACGGTTGCCAAAGTGTTCGTTTCTGTATTTGAAAACGCTAATCAAAAACTGCCCGATAAAACCGGTACCGCCACTTATGAGCACGGTTTTTCCGTCAAGCCTTGAAAAGTCGTAATCTAGCTCGGCAATGCGCCGTATATCCTGCAATTCCAAATCTGTCATAACTCTACTTTAACCAATCGTCTTCCTTGGAAGAAATGTATGCTCTGAAAATATTAAAATCATCCTTGGTGGTCAGTTTTATGTTCTTGTCCGAGCCCTTTGCAAAATACAGAGTTTCACCAAGCTCCACCATCATTGTATTTGTGTAAGACGACCCGACAACGCCTATGTTTTCTCTAAAAGCGCGTTCATAACAGGCGTACAATTTGTCCAGCATATACGCTTGCGGCGTGGATACTCGGCGCAGCGTTTCGCGCGGAATATACTGCTTGGTGGTGTACTCGTCATGCACTATAAAAATCTGCTCGTTGTACGGGAGCGAGGTAACGGCGTTTCCGTGCTCGTGACACTTTTCTATTACGTCGTTCAGCACGCTTTCGTCCACCAACGGTCTGATGCTGTCGTGTATGATTACGCAGGTATCGTCACTGTGCACCTCGTGAATCTTATTTACGCCGTTTCTGATAGACTCCTGTACGGTCTCGCCGCCGCTGACAATATACTTCAGCTTGGTTATGTTAAACTGTTTGGCAAACGCAGACAGTACGTTATGCCACCCGTCTATGCAAACTACAAGTATTTCGTCCACCAACGGATTGCGCTGAAAGTTTTCCAGCGTGTAAATAATAATCGGCTTGTCATTTACCGTCAAAAACTGTTTGGGGATTTCCTGCCCCATTCTTTTGCCGGAGCCTCCGGCAACAATTAAAGCTACGTTCATTGTAAAAATCTCCTTTGTGCTTTTTTTCGGCTTTTATTCAGCAATACGGCGTATTAAGATCGAGGAACAGACATTCGTGATCGGGCTTTCTGTCCGATTCCTTGGGCGGCGTCATATAATCCCCGTAAATGGAAGTAAGGTATTTATCGGCGTCGGCGAGCCCGTTGATTTCAATGTTTTCAAACTTAAATCTGCGCGGCTCACCCAACCACTCTCTTTCCACAACTTCTCGGTCGTGCCATCTGCCGAATACATTAGCGACGTATTTACTGTTGTAAAAATCACACTCCGCGCAAAACTTGTGAGTCTTTTTGAGTAATTTCTGCCAGTTAAACGGCACCAGCTTAGAAAGCACTATCGCCGCATTCATGTAAAACGACAGCTTTTTATTTGTACCGCTACGCTTTGCCGTAATCATTTTGCGCTTGGACTGAATTTTTTTAAAGCGTTTAAGCCCGTCCTCTTTGTTCTCGCCCAAGCCGTCAAAAGGAAAGACATCAATAAACAGCCCACGCTTAATTTTATAACGTGTATCACAAACGGCTGTTGTAGTCGTATCGTACAGCTTGCAAAAACTGTACGTAAAATCACGGTTGCCGTCATCGGCAGTTTCGGCGCGATACCTACCGCAGGTACCTTTCATCAACGTCTTAAATCGCTCGTAATCGGCTCTCGGCATACCGACGTCTATATCGTCGTCCCACGGAATAAACCCACCGTGCCGCACCGCGCCGAGTAACGTCCCGCCAATCGCGTAGTACGTAAGCCCGTGTTCCGCACAAAAGCCGTCGTACCAAGCCAACATATCTAAAAGTTTGCTTTGAATGTCGGTCATGCTTTGTCCCCCGATTGTGCATTGTCGCCTACTTCCGTACTCGGTACAAATGCGGCAATGGCGTGCGAGCCGCGCTTTTCGGGCGGCGGAGGAGTCATATAATTCGTTCCGTAAAGATTTTCCAAGTATTCGCGGTAGTGAACAGGCGCAGGAAACGGCACGCCGCAAAAGTCAAGCTCGCAAACCTCCGACAAAACGCGCGCCTCAAACTTTTCCCTGTTGTACGCAATACCGAGCGGGATGCCCAAATACCCTGTATATTTTTTGTAGTAAGCAAGCTTTAACGCTTTTTTTGTGTAGCTCCTGCCGCTGCCGAAAATGCGCAAAATACGCGCAAACGTATGCCGCATGCGGTAGTACTTTTTAACCTCTTTGTCCTGTTTTGCCAAGCTTTCCAGTACAGGCGAACGGAACTTGTTTTCGTAAATCAAGCTTGCCGCATGAAACGCCACATAAAAGCGCAACGCACGAAGCCGCGCCTTGCCCTTGGGCATATTGTCTATAGGAAAAATATCTATGAACAGATTTTTACCCGACGGGTAATCGGGGTTGTCCGCGCCCACCTCGACGTACGTGGTGCCGCGCTTCATTATTTTAATCATTTTGTGCGCGCACTCTGTCTTTTCAGGTCCATCCAGATAGTACTTTTGATTGCCCTCGAAAACGTCGTAAAGCTTTTCGTAATCGCTCCTCGGCATCATTACGTCCACGTCGTCATCCCAAGGAATAAACCCACCGTGCCGCACCGCGCCGAGCAGCGTGCCGCCGCACAGCATAAAAGTAAGATTGTGTTCGGCGCAGATTTGTTTGAAGTCACACATCATTTCAAACAATTCTGCGTGCAGCTTTTTTCGCTGTTCGTCCGTAAGCTTATATTCGGGAAAATGCGACAGTACGTCCGCGTGTCCTTTCATCTTTTCTCCTCGGTTGTTACGCAAATCGCGTCTGCTATTTTTTGATACGCCTGTTTTCGGTCGAACAGCTCCTCACCCATTCTTCTTGAGTTACGTCCAAGCTCAACCGCTTTGTCTCTATCGGTGCAAAGCTCTGTGATTGCCGCAGCAACCTCGTCCGCGTTTTCGCATTCGCAGTTGATGCCGCAGCAGTACTCTTCAACAAGCGATCTGTATTCCTCGCTTTCCTGCGTGCTTATTACAGGGAGCCCTGCCATAGCGTAATCCATGTGCTTGTTTATTATCGACGCCGCGGCGCCCTTTTTTATGGGATTAATCGCAATGTTGCAGCGCGTCAGTATCCACACCATTTCGGGATAAGCGAGATTGCCTGTAAATACAACAGGTAATCCCACTGCCGATGCTTCAAACTCACTGCGCTTGGGTCCGTCGCCCATTACAACAAACTCGATATTGTCCAAAATCGATTTATCGAGCTTTCTCATTGCGGAAAACACCGTAGTAAGATCGTAACTGCTGCCGAGCGTTCCGATATAGGCAAGCCGAATTTTTCCGTCGCCGTTTTTCAGATTGTCGATAAGCCGCGTTAATAGCTCGTCATTCGAGGTCGGCGCCGCCGCTGCCGCACACTCGTCAAAGTAATCCTTGTCCGTGCCGAGATAGACCACAAGCGGATTTTTGCACTTTTTGTTTACACGTATCGCGCGGTTAACATATGTCTTGGAAACCGCTATCACCTCGTCCGCCGCAGCATACGCATAATTTGCCTTGCGCGCCATGGGCGAAAATAAAATATTGCTTAATACAGGCACATTAAATACCATTTGAAAAGCTTCCGGCCAAAGGTCCTGAACATCCACAATAAACCGCACGTCGTTTTTTTGACAATATTTTGCCGCTGTCTTCGCCGCGTCCAACGACGGAACGGCGCAATACACAACGTCGGGTTTTTCTCGCTTTTCAAGATATTTAGCTAAGTTTTTAGCAAACTCTTTGTGACTGCTCAAGCGTTTTAAACAAACATTTTTGGGATACCCGGACTCGTGCAACATAGTAACTTTATACGGCAGAGAATGACTGTCTGCGGATTGATTACGGTGTTTTTTAAACTCGTGAAAAAAATCCGACGTTATCAATTCTACATCGTTATCCTTTGACAGGAGCTTGGCGAGATAAAGAAATCGGTTATTTCCGCCGTCGAGCTTTCCGCAAAAATGCGCTATCATCAAAACATTCATAGTCAACCTCTATACTCCGGAAAAAACGCGGTGGCTTCTTGCAGCTCTCGCAGTGCGAGCAATTTATTGTATTTATCCATGTCGAATATCTTTTTGCCGATAAAAAACTCCATGAGATCACCCTTATAAAACGCGCGTTTAAATCTGAAAAGATTATCCTCGTGAGAGCCAACACCGCCTCCCAAGTGAAACATCCGATATCCGTTTTCGCAGCCCCACAGCGCCGCCCTATACAGCAAGAGATTGGTTGGCGCAAGACTGCGGTATTCCGCTTTTGACCCCGAAAGATGATAGGTCAATTTGTTGTTGCAAAACAATATGATAGACGCCGCAATGATTTTTCCGTCCGCATTTTTTGCATAAAACACAGTAGAATTATCTTTAAGCCCGGTGCGAATCGCAGAATAAAAATCTTTGCCGAAATAATAATATTTGTCGGCATTATCTCTATCCATGGTTTTGTCGTAAACGTCGCGGAACGTGTTGTACAGCTCCTCGGAATTTCCGCAACCTATTTCCACACCGCTCTTTTCCGCTTTTCTTATCATATTTCGGTTTTTGCTTGTGATATTATCCCAAATAACGGTGGGAGTACTTAAATCCATGGCGACGGTATTTCCAAGCCTGACAACATTATAGGCTTGCGATATATCCGTATAATTATTCAAAATCGGGTGCAACCTGACAAACTCGCTGACTATGCTGTGCCCCTTGCACCACTCCTCATATTCTTTGAATAATTTATCTTTTACGCCGTTGCCTTCTATAATCCAACCGCCGTAGCCGTAAGGTGTAACAAAGTCAAAGTACGTATTTGGCGCGATTTTGCCGGCAAAGCGCTCGTCTTTGGCGATATCTCGCTTCATCACAACATTAATCGCTCTTAAATCAGCGCTTTCGTAATAAAACAGCAACGGGTCGCCGTCGCCGTGCACGGCAAAAGATTTGACATATCCGCTCAAATAGTACACATCGTAAGCGGAAAACGATTTAACCGTGCTGTCCCATTCCGCACTTTGTGACAACGTGAACAGCTTTAACATGCTTTCGCCGTCCTTTCCACAATATCGCAAATGCGGTTCATTTCGTCTACTCTGTATCTCTGGTCGCACACAAGACTAAGCTCGCACTCGTAAATGAGTTTTTCGTCTTTTGACAAAGAGTGTAACGCCGACACTCCCCAATGGCAAGGACAATAAACCGATTGTGAAATTAATTCCGCTTTAACCTCGTCACGATTTGACAACGCAATAGGAACGAATAGCGGACAGTCATCGTCGCTTAGAGAAAACAGTGAAAACTCGCCCAATCTCGATAACAATACTTGCGCATTTTCTCTGCGTTTGAACTTTACAAAATCAACGTCCAAATACTCGGCGCGCATTACGTCGTCACTGTCCGCGGCAAAGACACCGCACGTTTTATCGAGCACACTTTCCGCTTCGGCAAAGACCTCAAGATATGCCTTACTATCTGCGCGCCCTTCCATATAATCTTTTTTCATTGACATTGCGCGCTTGCGAAGGCTTATATATTTATCATCCGTGGCGGTAGCGGACTGTAAAAGACCGCTTTTTTTCCAAGCAAATCCGCCGGTGTAAAAGCCTGCCCACTTGCGAAGGCTGCCGAAGTAATAATCTGCATCATCATATTCGCGCGAAAAAACCGAGTGCGTCACGTCACGGATTATTATGCTATTGTTATTATGTAAATGATTATCGGAAGAATAACCGAAGTAGTCCATAACTACAACGACGTCTGCATCTGTATTATGCGTATCGATTTCTACCCTTCCGTCGGTAAGTAGCACACCGTAAAACTTAATTTCCGCACCGACGGCGACAAACGGCGCAATCATGCTCTCACAGCACCAAGACGGCAACAATGCGCGGCGAATCTTTTTGGTGCGTATGATATCGACGATAACAGCCGAAAGCGCCGAACGCCCCGATAAAAACCAAGATATATCGCCGTCAAAAAATCTGTTTTTAATGTTTGTCGTAGGCACGTCCCAGAATTCGCTGCCGATTTCGCGCACGCTCATTTTGTGCCGTCCCACCACGATTTTATCGGCTCGGCGTCCAAACCGTCGTAAACCAAGTCCGCACCGTTATTATCTGTCACGGCAAATAATTCGTTTGCTGTTTTTACATCTGCGGAAAGATTTTCGGGATTTGAATTGACAAACGAAAACATTGCGAGCTTGTGCAGTATAGCGTTTGTGTCATCACACTCGTCGCCGGCATTGGCAAGAACTACCGACAATATGCAATCCTCTGCAGACGAAATCTTATCAACACCTGTTATCGACTTTATCACCCCGGCATTTGCATAATAGTTGACGGTAACGCATTTTTTCATAGAATTATTGTACGAATTTTCGGATATCCCCACAGTATGTCCGCAAAGCGCATGCTGAATTAACAAATCAAACACGTTTGTCAATCCTTCAGCGTCGGTGTATACATATACTTCTTCTCCGCTCAGTCTGAATCCTGTTTCAAAAAAGACAAAATTACCGTCGGGCAAAGCAAAGCCGGAAAGGAATATATAACCGTTTTTAATCCCCAAATCACATATCATATTTTCAACGGGTTTATTTACCCCGGACAAGTACAAGTCCGTATATCTCGACGGAAACACCCAACCGTTTTGTATTACTCTATTGTGCGAGCCTTTTGCGGACATAAAAGTATCATCTGTGGAAAGGAGTATTGGCTTGCCGTTTAAAATGGCATAATAAACGTCGAATTTTATCCCGTCTTGTATGTAATCTTCAATAATGACTTTTTTGCACACCGATTTTTCCATTGCATAATCGTACGCGCTTATTAGCTCGTCTCGATTGTGAGCAATGCCTACGCCTATAGATCCGCCCCTATCGACAGGCTTTACGATAATCGGGTAGCTTGTAACTTCATCAATGCTTTTGTATTCCCGCACAACAGGAACGCCGTTTTTACGGCATACCGCCTTAAACTTGTCTTTGTTGCGTGTTATATCAAGCTGCTCATCATTCAGATAGCACGGCAAATGCAATCTGTTACAAAGTTTAATAAGGTTTTCGACGCGAAACTCCGAATATCCTGCAAGCACACCGTCGACATTGTTCTTACGACATTTTTTTTCAAGCGCGTCGATATCTGACCAACTTATATCCCAGTATTCGTCGGCGATTTTTTTTGCAGGGCTGACATCGGTATCATAATAATCGGTAACTATCGTGTACACGCCAAGCTGTTTGGCGCGCTCTACAAGCGTTATTTCCAATGCAGAGCCGCCCAGAATCAGCAAACGCTTGCCGCGCACGCGTGAGGCGGTTGTAGGACGAGCAACAGCTCCCTCATTCCACTGTTCTATTCTGTAATCGTAAAAATCTGTTTGACCGACCGCCTCAACTATATCGCTTGCTTTAAGCACCTTCTTTACAGTAAGCAAAATTATTTTTATATCCGTTATGAGCGATATGTTCTTTACATAGCTCAAGTCATAACTCAATCTCTTGTCCCAGCCGATAGCCGTCCTGCCGTTCACCTGAGCCAATCCCGTAAGCCCGGGACGGACATTGTGCCGCATACGCTCCTCGTCGGTATAATACGGCAAATACGACACTGCAAGAGGTCTCGGACCGACTATAGACAAATCACCCTTAAAGATATTTATGAGCGACGGCAATTCGTCACACGATGTTTTTCTAAGCAGCCTGCCGTACTTGTTCAGCCTTACTTCATCGGGTAAGAAATTCCCTTCTGCGTCCTTTTCGTTGGTCATGGTGCGGAATTTCAATAGCTTAATGATTTTCTCTTCGCCGTATGTACCGTATGGAACGCCGCGCTTGGCGCACTCGCTTTTGCTCAGCTTTTTCCGCCGCCCCGGACGCTTTTGCACGAAAAACGGATTGCCCTTCATCTTTATAGCGCCTAATATAATCAACAACAGCAAAAGCGGAGAAAGCACGATTATGGCAATTCCGCTTAGCAATATGTCATAGAACCGTTTGAAAAACACACGATACAGCAACGCGGACAACACTATCCACACTATAGCGCACACCACGCATATTATAAGTATTCCCCACCACGTGGTGGTCAAGTTGCTACAAAACTCTTTCATTTAAGCAAAGCACGCCCTGACAATTTCGATTACCTTATCCTGCACGTCTTCCGTCATCTTTATGTCGCTGGGCAAACATAAGCCGCGGCTGAATAGATCCATACCTACGTCCACGCCGCTGCCCGATATATACGCATTGGTCCTGCCTCTGCCGTCTCCGCATGCCGTAACAAACGGATTGTTTCTGTATATCGGCTGCATGTGCATCGGCTTCCAGATAGGTCTGCCCTCTGCATTATATGCGGCAAGTGTTTCGAGTATTTCGGTCGGGCACGTCTTGCCGTGCTCCGAGACGTAACACACGTCCAAGTCGCCGCGCACCTGCTTGCACATTGCTTTTTCGTCTATCAGCATGCAAGACAGCCAAAAATTCGGCGCCGAGTTTTTCCCGTCAAACGGATTCATTGTCACGGGCAAATCCTTAAAGCCCGCTTTATACCGCTCGTATATAGCCTTTTTCTTAGCAATATGCTCGTTGAGATACGGAAGCTGTCCCCTTACCACGCCGGCAATAACATTGCTCATGCGGTAGTTATAGCCCAGCTCCTCGTGTTGATACCAGGGCGCGTTTTCCCGAGCTTGCGTTGACCATTTGCGCGCCTTGTTCGCCTGCTCTATATCGTAGGTCAACAGCATGCCGCCCGACGAGCCCGTGACTATCTTGTTGCCGTTAAAACTTATTACGCCTATGTCGCCGAACGTGCCCGTCTGCTTGCCCTTGTATGTAGCGCCAAAGCTTTCCGCGGCGTCCTCTATAACGACGGCGCCGTGCCTTGCCGCGACTGCGCGCAGTTCGTCAAGCTTTGCCGGCGTGCCGTATAGATGGGCAACAACTATATGCTTGACTTGCGGGTACAATTCAAACGCCTTTTCGAGCGCAATCGGGTCCATATTCCACGTGTCGCGTTCGGTGTCGATAAACACGGGAATGCCGCTCTCGTACACCACGGGATTGAGCGTTGCCGCAAACGTCATGTCCGAGCAAAACACCATATCGCCGCGCCCCACGCCGGCAAGCTTCATTGCAAGATGAAGCGCCGCCGTGCCGCACGATAATGCCACGGCTTGCTTACAGCCGATTGTTTGTGCTACGGCGCGCTCTACTTCGTTTATATTTTCGCCGACGGTGGACATCCAATTTTTGTTGAACGCGTCGGTCATCCACTTTAGCTCCTCGCCGTGCATGGTGGGAGTGGAAAGCCAAATTTTGTCTTGGAAAGGTTTGATTTTTTTGTCGTTGGTAAACATGGTAATTATTGTCTGAAACTGAATTTTTTGGTGTGCTACGCCAATTCGGGCATCGGTTTAGACCCGAATTTATCTTTGGTATGTCCGCCGAAGCATCCTGCCGAGAAAAATCCTACGTGCATTATCTTCGGTTTCATGCCGAAAAAGCAACAGTAAATATGCGCCTAATAAAAGGCATACATTTACAAATCTCATTATACTATATTGTTTGCGCATTTGCAACAGAATAAAGCTAAATTAAAAAAAACCTCGGAATTTTATTGCTATTAGAAGCTCGCAATCCAAGTCCGCCGATTTGTCATGTTTAGTCTATTCTCGGTTTTTCGACGACATTTGCGCATGAGGCGAATTTATCTGCGAATATTACCCACTCGCTATAGCCAAACTTACATTTGACACCAAAGCGAATGAGGTACACCTATGAAAACACGCGTTGATATTTGCGGACTGGACACTTCCACCCTACCCAAGCTAAAGCACGAGGAAATGATGGAGCTGATCGTTAAAGCGCAAGGCGGCGACGAGGCGGCACGCGACCTGTTTATTATGGCTAATCTGCGCCTTGTACTTTCGGTAACGCAACGCTTTGCCGCGAAAAAGCAGAGCGTGGACGACATTTTCCAGGTCGGCTGCATCGGACTGATTAAAGCGATGGAAAACTTTAACGTGTCGTACAACCTACGCTTTTCCACCTACGCCGTGCCGATGATTATAGGCGAAATACGCAGGTTTATGCGCGACTGCTCGCCGTTGCGCGTGTCAAGGTCGGTACGCGACACGGCATACCACGCACTCCAGGCGCGCCAACAGATAGAACATGACACCGGGGATTCCGCCACGCTTGACGATATTGCCGCCGCGCTTAATATACCCGTGTCCGACGTGGTTTACGCACTGGACGGCATTTCCGATCCGATATCACTGTTTGAGCCCGTTTACCACGACGGCGACGACACCGTCCTGGTGATGGATCAGTTGGCGGACAGCACGGACGAAAACAGGCTTAGCAAAATAGACATAGACGACGCCATAGAGCACCTATCCGAGCGCGAGCGCAAAATATTGATGATGCGCTTTTACGACGGCAAAACGCAGATGGAAGTGAGCAAGGAGATAGGAATCTCCCAAGCGCAGGTGTCGCGTCTGGAAAAAACGGCAATCGCCGCCATTCACAACAAGGTAAAGTAACCAATCTGTAGCGATTGCCGCCATTATCCCGTATTGACATTAACACCGCTTTATTGTATAATATTTGCAAATAAATTTATAGGCGGTGAACAATGAAGCGCAAGTACGAGATAGCTGTTTTATCGAGGGGCGGTTTTGCACGAACGGTGCGCATATACGTACCCAAACACGCCGATCGCGCCGTAATAATGCATGACGGGCAAAACCTGTTTGAGGACGAAATAGCCACCTACAAAAAGAGCTGGCGTGCGCTCGACGCGCTAAAAGCCGAAAACATAAAAAACACCGCCATAATCGGCATAGACAGCGAGGGCACGCGCGAATACGATTACCTGCCGTTCCCCTGCGAGCTGACCGACAAAGAAAAATACCGCATAAGGCTTGTGGGCGGCAGAGCGGACGAGTACATGGCATATCTTACGGAGATAGTAATACCCTACCTCGACAAGCGTTTTAACTTTAAGTTTTACGGTATGCTCGGCTCGTCAGCCGGCGGACTTGCCACGCTGTACTTTGCGGCAAACAAGCATCCTAAGTTTAAGGCGTACGGAATATTCTCCGCGCCGCTTTTTGTCGCCCCCGCCGCGTTTGAAAAGTTTTTCAAAGAGACCGAGTTCGATAAAGACGCATACTACAAAATTTACACCGGCGGCAGCGAGCATACCGGCGACATCACACCCGAGCTTGCCGAGGAGGAAGCAGGTCTGTTTGTTAAAGACAGTTACAAACTGATGGACGAGCTGCGCGGCCACGGCATAAATGATATCGACCTATCGATTAACAACCCGGGCTGGCATGACGAGCTTTGCTGGCGCGAGCCGGAGCGAGAATTTTTTAAGAAATTTTCCAAACTATAAAACAGTTAATAAAAAAGCGGCTTAAACAGCCGCTTTATTATTAGCATTAATTATTATTTATTGTCTATTAAGCGCCGCTTATATTTTTACCAATACCAACAAAGTGTCGTCAAATATAAAAACCTTTACCGTAGCGTTCCTATGCACCGATCTAATCGCCGAGGTCAGTGTGGACATTATGCTGCTGTCACTCGCAGAAAAACCGCTTTCGGAATATATTTCAAACGCCTGATAGTCTATATCATATACGCCGCCGTTAGGGCCGCCGACAACGGTGATGCTGTCGCGCTTTTCTATCGCGCTTGCATAAGCGTACGCTATTTCGCTCAGTCTGTT
>JAFLVH010000016.1 GCA_022508365.1 Clostridiales bacterium
CCGTTGTTGTTTACAAACGACGTAAAAAAGAAAATTCGCGACAAAAACGCCATAAAAGTTTCGATAATCATACAATACTCCTGCCGGTTACTTGGAGTTATATTGTATGCCGAATTATGTCGAAATTTGCCTGTCCGCTTTTTTTATCCGTATTTACTTGATTGCAAAACAAAAATGTAATGCGTTAAAAGCCTTGCAATTATAACAACAATCTGTTACAATGTAAAAAAGAGGGCTTAATTTTGGAAATTCTATCTGTCAGCGGAGCGTCGGCATCGGACGCGGCGATAATAGCGGTTGTGGCGGTCTTTTCCGTTTTATGCTTTATCGGATTGATTGTATTGTTGTGTAGATTTGTCGATTTTTCCGGCAAAGTAAAGAATACGGCGTTGATTTTGGCGTCGGTGTTTGTAATCGGATTTGCGCTAAGGCTTGCATTTGCACTTACCATTCGCGGCCACAGAGGCGACTACACCATGTTTACAAGCATGATAGCCGGATTGCGACATAACGCTACATCGTCTTACAAAGGCGACGCGTCGAATTCGCTATATCCGATGGTGTATCTAATATACTTGATGTTTGGCGGAATGGCTAACGCGATGGACCTGTCCACATTTGATTTGGGCATGCAGTTTATGATAAAGCTTCCGCTTATAATCGCCGACCTCCTCACTGCGTTTGCGGTGTACAAGACCGCCGACAGATATATCAATAGGGCGACGGCGCTCACGCTCTGCGGCTTTGTTTGCGTATGCCCGATATTTTTTATCGGCTCGGCAATATGGTGCAGTCCAATCACGTTTACGGTTATGTTCATCAGCTTTGCGTGCTACTTTTTGGCGCGAAAAAACTATGCCGCGACAATATCGTTCGGCATGCTTGCGGCATTCAGCGGTAAGGAGGGTATTTATATCTTTCCTGCGGTGTGCGTATTTTCAGTGTTCCACCTTGTCCGCGCCGCGCAAAGCGTGAAAAATGACAAGCCTAAAGGAATGGCTGTACTCGGCAAGGATTATCGCGCGGTGATTACCGTTCCCGTAAGCTTTGTTTTGTCGTTTGTGGTTGTGTATCTTTTGGGGCTTGTAATGGTGCATGCTCACAGCTACAATCCGTTTGTTTATATCTACGAGTTTTTGCTCGCGCCCATGTCCGAGTGGAAATACTTTACTTTAAACGGACTGAGCGTGTACTCCATATTCAACCGAAGCGGCGCAATGGCAGGGGCGAGGTTCCCTTCGTGGCTGTTTGTTATTTTGTTTGCGCTTATTATTGCGGGTGTTACCGGCGTCGTGTACTTTACCAAACGCAACCGCGCTACAATGGTGCTGCTTATCGCTTTTGCCCTGTTTACCATGCAGGTGTACTATCCGGACACCACGGCAATCAGCATGCAGGGCGTGCTTGCGGTGACGGTGGTTGCTTACGCGCTAAACCGCGACAAGCGCATACTTTACGTTCTGTTTATGCTCGGGCTGTGCTTTGCGGTTAACAGCCTTTCCACGCTTGCCGGCATGGGACAGCTTAACAATCTAAAGGATTATGCACTGGAAGATGTTACGTCGTCGGGCGTAAAAGCCGTCACAATAATCTTCTCGGTCATAACCATACTGACGCATCTGTATTTTACCGTGGTCACAGTAAATATCGGTATGACAGGGCAGCGGCGCATGCTTGATTCAAGCCGCACAATCGGCGGAAGCTTAAGTGAATTTTTTGCAGTAAAAAAGGATAAGTAATGCTTGCCAAAATCAATAGCTATGCACTTAACGGCCTTGACGGCTACGGCGTAACCGTCGAGGTCGACATACATATGGGGCTGCCGTCGATTGAGGTGGTGGGTCTGCCGGATACTGCAATCAAGGAGTCACGCGAGCGCGTGCGTTCGGCGATCAAAAACAGCGGCTATGATTTTTCGCCGCGAAAAATAACTGTCAATCTTGCGCCTGCGCACACCAAAAAGGAAGGACCTATATTTGACCTTGCGATTGCATTAGGCATTCTGATGTCCACCGAACAGGCAGGCGTAGACGAGAGGAACACTCCGCTTAAGAGCGTGGGTGAATATGTGTTTTTGGGCGAATTGTCGCTGTCCGGTGCTGTGACGCGCATTAACGGAGTCATGCCCATGCTGATTGCGGCGCGCGAACAGGGCGTAAAAAAGATTGTCATACCCAAGGCCAATGTCAACGAGGCTAAATACATTCGCGGCATTGACGTATACGCCGTGGACACGCTAAGCAGCGCCGTGGCGCTTCTTAACGGCGAGGAGTGCGATCCTATAGAAAAATGCGACGTCGTGCTTGATTGCGCATACGGCGGCGGCGAGGACTTAAAGTATGTAAAAGGTCAGTTTGCCGCAAAGCGAGCTCTGGAGATTGCCGCGGCAGGCGGACATAATATAATAATGATTGGTTCGCCAGGCGGCGGCAAAACCATGCTGGCTAAGTGCTTGCCCGGTATTTTGCCGGACCTTACCGAGGCGGAGGCGTTGGAGACGACAAAGATACATTCAGTCGCAGGCATACTGGACGAAAATAACGGCATTGTCTCGACGCGGCCCTTCCGCAGTCCGCATCACACGGCAAGCCGAATTGCGCTCACCGGCGGCGGATCGTCTGCCAAGCCGGGCGAAATCAGCTATGCGCACAACGGCGTATTGTTTTTGGACGAGCTGCCCGAGTATCCTCGGAGCGTGCTTGAGATTTTGCGCCAGCCGCTAGAGGATGGGGTGGTGTCTGTTTCGCGCATTTCGCGGAGTGTGGAATATCCCGCCAACTTTATGTTGGTTGCCAGTATGAATCCGTGTCCGTGCGGATATTACGGATCTAACGCTCATCAATGCACATGCTCGCCGGCGCAGATCCAAAAGTACATGTCGCGCATATCGGGACCACTGCTTGACAGAATAGATTTGCACATCAGCGTGGACGAAGTTCACTACGACGATTTGACCAAGGAGACCGAAACGGAGAGTTCGGCGGACGTGAGAAAACGCGTAAACGCCGCTCGTGCCGTGCAGACAGCGCGGTATGCCGGAACGGGAGTGCACTCAAACGCCAAGATGACCGGCGAAATGATAAAAAAATACTGCGTGCTGGACTCTGCGGCAGAGCGCATACTTCAGGCTGCGTTTGACAAGCTGGGCATGTCGGCACGCGCGTACACGCGCATACTCAAGGTTGCGCGCACCATTGCGGATTTGGACGGCAAGGCGGATATTACTGCGGCGCATATAGCGGAAGCGGTTATGTACCGTTCGCTCGACAAGGCGGTAAAGTGATGGTACTAAGCGATCTGTATTTGTGGTTGTCGTATTCGCATATACCCACGCGCAAAATAAACAGGCTGTTAGATACCATGTCGCCGTCACAGCTATGGGACAGCTTTGACGATGATGAGATAAAATATTCATTAGACGACAAAACGTTTGCACTGCTTAAACGCACGCGGCACGTCGAATACATAGAACGCGCCAAGTTCTATCTAAACGAAAACAACATAAGCTATGTCACGAGAGCCGATCCGATTTATCCTTCCGCGCTCATGCAAAGGGAGGTCGATCCGCCTCCGGTGTTATACTACAAGGGCGATATAAACGTGCTTAGGCAGCCGTGCCTTGCGGTTGTGGGCACCCGTCAGGCGTCGCAGTACGGCAAATACACTACGGAACGCATTGTTCGTGAGCTTAGCGGCGCGTTTACAATAGTCAGCGGAATGGCGACCGGCATAGACGGCTACGCCCACCGCGCGGCGTTACAAGAAGGCGGAAACACCGTGGCAGTGCTGGGCAGCGGACTGTTTAACGCGTCGCCTGCGTCAAACCTAAAGCTGTTTGACGATATATGCAAGGATGGACTTGTGCTAAGCGAATATACGCCGGATACGCACGCCACCGAATATACTTTTCCGGCAAGAAACAGAATAATAAGCGGACTAAGCCGCGGCGTGCTTGTGGTGGAAGCGTCGCTGAAAAGCGGCTCGCTCATTACGGCAAACTGCGCGCTCGATCAGGGCAGGGACGTTTTTGCGGTGCCGGGCGACATAGACAAGCAGCGCTCGCGGGGCACAAACAGGCTTATAAAGAGCGGCGCTGTGGCGGTGACTTCTGCGGACGATATTTTGGAATACTATTCCGTAAAGTCCAAAAAGTCGCAGCCTAAGCAGATTTCCCTCAACTTTTCCGAGCAGCGTGTTATGGAAGCGCTGGGCATGGGCGAAAAATCATTTGACGGACTTGTTGAGCTGTGCGGAATGCCTGTTTCGGAAATCAACACCGCGCTGTCCGCACTGCTTATATACGGACTTATTCACGAAAAATCAAACAATCTATATGCTCTTAGCTAAAAGGAGTGTCAGGTAAAAAATGAAATTGGTAATCATAGAGGGCTTCGGAAAGCTTGAAACGGTGCAAAAGTACTTGGGCAAGGGTTACAAGGTGTTTGCCACGGGCGGACATGTGCGCGATCTTATGCCCAAGCGTTTGTCGGTGGACGTAAAAAACGATTTTCAGCCGACGTACGTCGTAATGGACGACAAAAAGAGCGTGGTCGAAAGCCTCAAAAAAACGGCGTCGTCATCCGAGCAGATATTGCTTGCAACCGACCCGGACCGCGAGGGCGAGGCGATATCCTGGCATGTTGCCACGCTTTTAAACCTTCCGCCCGACGCGCCGGTGCGCATAGAGTTTAACGAAATAAGCAAAAACGCCATTCAGAACGCGCTAAAAAATCCGCGCCCCATCGACAAAAATCTGGTTGACGCGCAACAGGCGCGGCGTGTGCTGGACAGGCTTGTAGGCTACAAGGTTTCGCCCGTGCTCTGCCAAAAGATACAAAGCAAGCTTAGCGCAGGCCGCGTGCAGTCTGTGACATTAAGACTTGTCGTCGACCGCGAGCGCGAGATACAGGCGTTTGTCGCCGAAGAGTACTGGAACTTTTTTGTGCTTTTAACTTCTCCAAAGGGCGAGCAGTACAAGGCTGCGCTTATAGGTAAGTCGGGCGGCGACAAGATAAAGCTGTCAAGCGAAGCGGAGGTTAACGCGGTAAAAAAGGAGCTTGACGGCGCGGACTACATTGTTCAAAACGTAAAGCGCAGCGTCACCAAGGCGCACCCTTACGCGCCGTTTATCACGTCCACCATGCAGCAGGACGCGCTTAACAAGCTCAACATGAGTCTTAGGCAGACGTCCTCGGCGGCGCAACAGCTGTACGAGGGAGTGGAGCTTCCCGGCGAGGGCAAGGTGGCGCTAATCACATATATAAGAACGGACTCCACGCGTGTGTCGGCAGAGGCTATATCCGCCGCGCGCACGTTTATCGGCGACAAGTATGGCACGGAATATTTGCCGGACAAGCCCAATTATTATGCGTCAAAAAAGAGCGCACAGGACGCGCACGAGGCAATCCGTCCCATTTCGCTCGACCGCACGCCGGACAGCGTAAAGCCGTATCTTAACAAAAACCTGTATGCGCTGTACAACCTTATTTACAAGCGGTTTTTGGCAAGCCAGATGGCGGACGCAACGTATAACTCGGTGTCGGTGGATATTGCAGCCAACGGTTATGATTTTCGCATAAGCGGCCGCACGCCTGTGTTTGACGGATTTACGCGCGTTTACGCCGTTGCCGACAAGACCGCCGACGGGGAAAAGGAAGAAGAAAAAGCCGTTCCCGACCTCAACGTGGGCGACAAGCAAAAGTTTATAAAATTCGACTGCGAGCAAAAGTTTACCAAGCCGCCCGCACGCTACACCGAGGCGAGCTTGGTCAAGGCGATGGAGGAAAAGGGCATAGGCCGTCCCGCAACGTACACGCCTACGGTAACGCTGCTGTTTTCGCGCAAGTATATAGAAAAGAGCGGCAGGGCGATAGCGCCCACAGAGCTCGGCTGCAACGTCACCGACATGCTTGTCAAGTACTTTTCGGACATTATGGACGTCGGTTTTACCGCAGGCATGGAAGCGGAGCTTGACGGCATAGAGGAGGGCGGCGTAAGGTGGCAAAGCACTGTCGCCAAATTCTACGACGGATTCGAGGACAAAATTCGCGCGGCAAAGGACGATGATTACACGCTTAAAGTGCCGGACGAACAGACCGATTATACCTGCGAAAAATGCGGATCTAAGATGGTGGTAAAGACGGGCAAGTACGGCAGATTTTTGGCGTGCTCCAACTATCCCAAATGCAAAAATACGAAAGACCTTGACGAAAACGACAATATTGTAGAGCCCGAACAGCCGGATGCGTCCGGATTTGTATGCGAAAAGTGCGGCGCCGATATGACCGTTCGGACGGGCAAGTACGGCAAATTTTTAGCGTGCTCCAACTATCCCAAATGCAAAAATACTAAAAAACTCGACGAAAACGGAAACATTGTGGAATCTGACCAACCAGAGGTGTCTGATGTCGTCTGCGAAAAGTGCGGCGCAAAGATGGTGGTAAAGATGGGCAAGTACGGCAAGTTTTTGGCTTGTCCCAACTATCCCAAGTGCAAAAACATTGTCAACTTGGAGGGTGACAGAAAACAAGACGAGCAACTTCCGCCTTGTCCCAAATGCGGAAAACCGTTGAAAAAGATCACCATGCGCAAGGCAACCTTTTACGGTTGCTCGGGCTATCCGGATTGTGACTTTACTTCCTCCGATCCGCCTACCGACAAAAAGTGCCCGACATGCGGCGCGTACCTTGTAGCTAAGACAGGCAAAAACGGCAAGTACTATAAATGCTCCAATAAAGATTGCAAATATAAGCAGTCGAGCGACGATGCAACGTAACGTCGTCAACATCATCGGCGCCGGGCTTGCCGGATGCGAGGCGGCGCTACAATTGGCGGAGCAGGGCGTAAAGGTCAACCTGTTCGAGGCCAAGCCGCTGTGGTTTTCGCCCGCGCACTCCAAGCCTAACTTTGCGGAAATCGTGTGCTCCAATTCGCTCAAAAGCACCGCCACCACCACGGCGAGCGGTACGCTAAAGAACGAACTGGATATTTTGGGCTGTAAGCTTCTAAAGATTGCGCGCGATGTTTCGGTGCCTGCCGGCAGTGCGCTTGCGGTCGACCGTGATGAGTTTTCCGCGCGTGTAACTTCCGCCGTGCGCTCTAATAAAAATATTACCGTCATTGACAAAATCGTGACCGAGCTTGACCCTGAAGATATCACCATAGTTTGCGCGGGTCCGGTCTGTCACGATGCTCTTGCGGAGTCTTTAAGCAAAATCACGGGCGAAAGCTCGCTTCACTTTTTTGACGCCGCCGCGCCGATAATTACGGCGGAGTGCATAGATTTTTCGCGCGCGTTTTTCGGCGCGCGGTACGGCAAGGGCGACGCCGACTATCTCAACTGCCCGATGAACAAGGAAGAGTATCTTGTGTTTTACAACGCGCTCGTCACAGCCGAACGCGCTGTGGACAAGGTGGGCGGCGTGTTTGAGGGCTGCATGCCGGTGGAAGTTATGGCATCGCGCGGCGTGGATGCGCTGCGTTTCGGACCGCTAAGGCCGGTGGGATTTCGCGACGCGGGCAAGCCCTATGCAGTGTTGCAACTTAGGCGCGAAAATGCGGAGGGTACTCTGTACAATCTTGTCGGGTTCCAAACAAACCTAAAGTTCGGCGAGCAAAAAAGGGTGTTTTCGCTCATTCCCGCGCTTAAAAACATAGAGATAGTGCGCTACGGCGTAATGCACCGCAACACGTTTATCAATGCGCCCGTCGCATTAAATGCCGATTTGCGGCTTAAAAACGCGCCCAATATATTTATTGCAGGGCAGCTGTGCGGCGTGGAGGGGTATGTGGAAAGCATAGCAACCGGTCTATTAGCTGCTGTCAACGCCAAAAAATTGTTGAACAATACACCTGTAATGCCGCCGCCCGAGGAGACTGTATTGGGCGCTCTTATAAAGTACATAACCACAGATAACGCCGATTTCCAGCCTATGAACGCCAACTTCGGCATTCTTCCCATGATAGACGGGGTGAAAAAGTCTGACAGAAAACAGGCGTATTATGACAGAAGCGACGTTGCAATGCGTAAGTGGGCAAAAAACTTGTGCTGATTTAATTGTCAATCTTGCGCAACTATGATAGAATTTATCGTGAAGGAGATAAACCATGAAACTGGAAGGAACAACCATTATTGGCGTCAGAAAGGACGGAAAAACCGTCATCGCCGGCGACGGACAGGTAACGCAAAACAATCAAGTGATAATGAAAGGCAACGCAAAAAAGGTCAGACGCGTGTATGACGGCAACGTAATTTTGGGCTTTGCCGGATCGGTCGCGGACGCGTTTACATTAAGCGAGCGGTTTGAGGAAATGCTCAATAAATATTCGGGCAATCTCATGCGCGCCGCGGTGGAGCTTGCCATGCTTTGGCGCGGAGACCGTGCGCTGAGGCAGCTTGAGGCGCTTATGATAGTGGCGGACAAAAACGAGATGTACATCGTGTCGGGCAGCGGCGACGTAATAGAGCCCGAGCACGGCGTATGCGCAATAGGATCGGGCGGAAGCTACGCGCTTGCCGCAGGCCGAGCGCTTCTTAAAAACACCGATATGGACGCCGAGCAGATTGCGCGCGAGGCAATGCTTATCGCCTCCGATATATGCGTGTTTACCAACTCCAATATCGTAGTGGAGGTGGCGTAATGGAGCTTACACCCAAGCAGATAGTAGCCGAACTTGACAGATATATAATCGGTCAGACCAAGGCAAAGCGCGCCGTGGCGATAGCGCTGCGCAACCGTTACCGCAGGAGCAAGCTGCCGGAATCGGTGCGCGAGGAAATAACGCCCAAAAACATCATAATGAAGGGTCCCACCGGTGTGGGAAAGACGGAGATTGCGCGCAGACTTGCCAAGATAATGCGCGCGCCGTTTATCAAGGTGGAGGCCACCAAGTACACCGAGGTCGGCTATGTCGGCAGGGACGTGGAGTCCATGATACGCGACCTTGCGGAGACGGCGGTGCACCTTGTCAAACAGGAGCAAATGGCGGTTGTGGAAAATAAGGCACGCGCCTTTGCGGAAAACAAGGTTGCCGACATAATAGTCAAAGCGCGCAAAAAGAGCAGCGAGACGGCGGAAAGCGTCATCAAGGAACAGGTTTTGGAAGAGCTCAAAAGCGGCAGGCTTAAAAACACCGTTTTGGAAATTGAGCTAAACGAGCGCATGCCGCAAATGGAAGCTATGCCGGGCGTGGCGATAGACCTCAACCTCGGCGAAATGCTGGGCAGTCTCGGCAGTCTCATGCCGCAACGTAAAAAGAAGCGCAAGGTATCCGCCGAGGAAGCCGTAGAGCTGTTTATGGAAGAGGAAAGCGAGCGCCTTCTCGATATGGACGCTATCAAGGCGGAGGGCGTCAGGCGCGCGCAAGAGGACGGCATAATCTTTATCGACGAGATAGATAAGATAGCGCACCGTCAGGGCTCGGGCGGCGGCATGGACGTGTCGCGCGAGGGCGTTCAACGCGATATTCTGCCCATAGTGGAGGGCTGCACCGTAATGACCAAGTACGGCGCTATCAAAACCGATTACATTCTGTTTATCGCGTCGGGTGCGTTCCAGATTTCGTCCGTAACCGATTTGATACCCGAGCTTCAAGGTCGTTTCCCCATACGCTTGGATCTTAACTCGCTTACGTACGAGGATTTTGTGCGCATATTCACCGAGCCGGAAAACGCGGTCACGCGCCAATACGCGGCAATGCTTTCGGTGGAGAATATAAATCTCACGTTCACGCCCGAGGCGATAGAGGAGATGAGCCGCATCGCCGTGATGGAAAACGAGACGGGAGAGGATATAGGCGCAAGGCGGCTTCATACCGTCATGGAAAGCCTGCTCGAGGACATCAGCTTCAACGCCGACGGCAACAATCCTATGCTTGACGTTGTTGTTGACAAGGCATACGTTGCCGAACACCTCGCCAAGGAAATTTCCGAACACAATCTTAAAAAATACATTTTGTAAAATAATTACGGAATACAAATACAGTCGGAGTATATTTAAAAATGGAACTTGATATCATAGAAAAAATAGACCCCGAAGTGGCGTCGAGCATGAAAAAAGAGCTTAACCGCCAACGCAACAAGATAGAGCTTATCGCAAGCGAAAACTTTGTTTCGGAGGCCGTTCTTGCGGCGGCAGGCTCGCATCTTACCAATAAGTATGCGGAAGGGTACCCCGGAAGGCGGTATTACGGCGGTTGCGAATACGTTGACGAAATAGAGTCGCTTGCAATCGAACGCGCAAAAAAGCTGTTCGGTGCGGAGCATGCCAACGTTCAGCCGCACTGCGGCGCCAACGCAAATCACGCCGCGTTTTATGCGGTGCTTGAGCCGGGCGACACATATCTCGGCATGAACCTTGCGCACGGCGGACATTTGACGCACGGGTCTAAAGTCAATTATTCGGGCAGGTTTTACAACGTTATACCTTACGGCGTGGACGAGAATACCGAAACAATCAACTACGACGAGGTGGAGCGCCTTGCGTCAGAGCATAAACCCAAGCTTATTTTGGCAGGGGCGTCCGCATATCCTCGCGTAATAGATTTTAAAAGGTTCCGCGAGATTGCTGACAAGGTGGGCGCGGTGCTTATGGTGGACATGGCGCACATAGCCGGGCTTGTCGCGGCAGGGCTTCATCCCAATCCCGTGGAATATGCCGACATTGTCACCACCACCACGCACAAGACCCTTCGCGGTCCGCGCGGCGGCATGATCTTATGCCGGGAGCAGTACGCAAAGGCAATAGACAAGGCGGTCTTTCCGGGCACGCAAGGCGGACCTCTCGAGCATATCATTGCGGCAAAGGCGGTCGCGCTTAAAGAGGCAATGTCGGACGAATACGTTTGCTATCAGAAAAACGTTGTAAAAAACGCAAAGGCGCTTGAAGAAAAGCTTTCTGCGCGCGGAATTAAGCTTGTTTCCGGCGGTACGGACAACCATCTTTTGCTTGTCAAGCTTGAAGGCGGCATGACCGGCAAAGAGTTGGAAAGTTTGCTTGACGATTGCAATATAACGGTCAACAAAAACGCCGTACCGTTTGACAAACTGCCGCCGTTCAAGACGTCCGGCATACGCATAGGCACGCCTGCCGTCACCTCGCGCGGTATGGGAGCGGAGCAGATGCGCGTTATAGCCGATTGCATAGCGGACGCTGTGCAAAAAGGCGAGGCCGCTAAGCAAAGCATATTGTCGCGCGTTGCCGAGCTCACTAAAAGCTTTCCGCTGTATAACTAATATACCTATAAATTTAAAATCCTATAAAGCAATAGGGAATTAACTTGACAAAGTTAGTTCCTTTTTGTTACACTTAAAAAAACTTTTACGGAGAGTTTTATGCGATTATCCACACGTGCGTCATACGGAATGCGGCTGTGCTTTATGCTTGCGCTATCCCAGACTCCGCTTAGCGCCGCACAGCTTGTCAAGCAGACCGATGTGGGAATTAAATATCTTGAGCAGCTTTTGGCTATGCTTAAGCGCGGAAACATCGTCACGGCGTACAGAGGTAAGTCGGGCGGATATGTTTTGGCGCGTGAGCCCAAGGACATAACGGTGGGCGACATGCTGAACGCGCTTGACGACGGTTTTGACGCGCCGGAGTGCGTGTGGGGAACTTGCAGCGATATTTATTGTCCCAATCGCAATGTTCTGAACAAACTCAATGACGGCATAAATAAGGTGCTTGACAGCGTTACCTTACTCGATATTGTAAATGATTACCGCAGTAATTGCGGCACGGGCGGCAGGAAATGAAAGAACAAATCTTTTTGGACTATGCCGCCACTACTCCTGTCGATGAGGATGTCTTTGAGGCGGCGCGACCGTATTATACACAAGTGTTTTACAATCCGTCATCGTCGCACTTTCTCGGGCAACAAGCGTTTGCCGCGGTGGAGCGCGCTCGGGAGAATTGCGCGCTTGCCATAAACTGCAGCCCGGACGAAATTTATTTTACTTCGGGCGGAACGGAAAGCATAAACTGGGCGCTCGGCGGCGTGGACGGCGATATTGCAGTGTCCGCTATAGAGCATGATGCGGCGCTCGGCAAGGCGGAGCTTCTCGAAAAAAGCGGCGTTTCCGTGAGCTATATCAAGCCCGACAGTGACGGGATAATAACGTCGGAAGCGCTCAATTCAGCCGTAACGGACGCAACGCGGCTTGTCTGTGTGATGGCTGTAAACAACATTGTGGGCAGCATTCAGCCGATAAAGCAGCTCGCAGCCGCCGCGCACAAACACGGCGCGCTGTTTTTTACCGACGCCGTTCAGGCGATCAATTCGCTCGATATTGACGTAAAAGAGTGGAATGTGGACATGCTCGCTCTTTCCGGTCACAAGTTTTACGCGCCGAAGGGCGTGGGGCTTTTGTATGTAAAGCGCGGAGTAAAGCTTAAGCCGCTTTTTGTCGGCGGAAATCAAGAGAAGGCGTTGCGTGCCGGCACTCTCAACGTTCCCGCAATAGTCGCAATGGGCGAGGCCATAAAAAAAGCAAAAGCCTTGCGCGAGCAGTATGTAGCACACGCAAAGGCCGTGTCAACCGAGTTTATAAGCAATTTAAACTGCGGAAGTGTTATAGGCAGCCGCGACAAGACGGATGATATTATATCTGTTGTATTTCGCGGCAAAAACGGCTATATTAGCGGCGGCAAGCTTGCTACCGCGCTGTCGCTGTCGGGTGTGTGCTGTTCTGTGGGTTCGGCGTGCTCGGCAGGCTCGGCAACGCCTCCCAACGCCCTTGTCGCCATGGGTGTGGAGCATGCGGACTGTTCTGTACGTTTTTCGTTCGGAAAGAACACCACGGCAGAGCAGGCAAAACGTGCGGCGGAAATAGTAAACAGCGTTGTTTTGCGGTTTTAGCTGCTAATCCTCCAGCTTTTTCTTTGCGGCTTTAATTGCCTTTTCGGGCACCTTGGAATTTTCCATTTTTTTGAGAGCAACTGCTCCTGCGATCGCGCCGATAGTAAATCCGAATAAAAGACTTTTCATAGCTACCTCCGTAGTTATTATGCAATTTATCTTTTGGGATTATTCTTTTACGGCGGTTTTTTTGTCGCAATACTCGAGCTGAAAATCTTTTTTAAAAATTTTTTAAAAATGCTGTAAAAATCGATAGTTTTATGTTATAATGTATCGGTGGAAAGTAGCGGAGTAAAAATTTTGGGCGTGGACTTCGGGCTGAAGCGCGTAGGACTGGCGGTGTGCGACAGCTTGCACATTCTGGCAACGCCGCTTCCGGTGTACCACACAAAATCCATGCGCAATTCCATAGACCATGTTGCGCGCATGGCGCAAGAGCACGGCGTAGGCTGTATTGTGGTTGGGCTTCCGCTCAACTTGGACGGATCGGAATCCGTTCAGTCGGGCAGGGTTAGGGCGTTTGCCCGAAACTTAGGCAAGGTCACGGGGCTTCCTGTCGAGCTGTTTGACGAGCGGCTGACCACCGTGGAGGCTGACGAGCTGCTCATAGATGCGGGCGTAACCAAGGCGAAGGACCGAGCAAATTTGGTGGACAGTATGGCGGCAAAGGTTATTTTGCAGGGCTATATCGACAATAATAAAAATTAACAGGAGAGTAATCATGGCAGAAAATCAAGACGAAAACGTCGAGCTTATCGAGGAAGAGGTCATCACTCTTTACGACGACAAGAACAATCCGGTAGACTTCAACGAAGTAGCGGTTGTGGAATACGAGGGCGATTTTTATGCGCTGCTTCAGCCTGTAGAGCCTATGGAGGGCTTGGACGAGGACGAGGCTATCATATTCAAGATAGTGCAAAAGGACGACGAGACGGACGAATTCGAGCCCGTCACAGACGAGGCGGTGCTTGAAGCCGTGTTCAACGAATATTTAAAAGCTGAGGCGGAGTTTGAGGACGGTTGCGATTGCTGTGACTGCGAGGACGGCTGCTGCCACCACCATCACGACGGCGACGAGGACTAATCCATTTTATCGCAAAATACGCAACATTTTATCGCAAAAGGCAGTAAAAACATTTGCGTAAAGATTTACGTTGTGTTATAATTATATCAACTACTCACTCGGTTGTTTTTTTCTGTGCGCCGTCAAATCTTTTAGGGCGGCGTGTAAACCGAGGCGGGAAACGGAGAAACCTATGGCAAATATTATCACGATGAAACAGCTTTTGGAAGCGGGCGTTCACTTTGGACATCCCACTCGCAAGTGGAATCCCAAAATGAAAAAGTATATATATGTTGCGCGCAACGACATATATATCATCAACCTCGAAAAGACGGTGGAAATGATCGACAAGGCGTATGCGTTTATCAAGAACGTTGCGCTTGAAGGCAAGTCCATTCTTTTCGTCGGAACCAAAAAGCAGGCACAAGAGGCGATTATGCAGGAAGCGCAAAAGTGCGGAATGTACTACGTTAAATCGCGCTGGCTGGGCGGCACGCTTACCAATTTTTCCACTATAAAATCCCGTATAGAGCGGCTTAACAAGCTCAATCTTATGGAAAAGATGAATGAGTTTGCGCTCCTTCCCAAAAAGGAAGTGCTCAAGCTCAAGGCCGAACGCGACAAGCTGGAGGACAACCTCGGCGGCATTAAGGATATGCGTTCTCTTCCCGGTGCGCTCTTTGTTGTCGATCCCAAAAAGGAACACAACGCAGTAGCGGAAGCGCGCAAGCTGCACATACCCATCGTCGCTATAGTCGATACCAACTGCGATCCCGACGAAGTGGATTATGTCATTCCCGGCAATGATGACGCCATTCGCGCTATCAAGCTTATCGCCGGCGCAATGGCTGACGCCGTAATCGAAGCGCGCGAGGGCGAGGAGGGCTTAGCCGCTCGTCGTGCCGTAGAGGCACAGATGCAGGCGGAGGCAGAGGCTGCAGCCAAAGCCAATGTTGAGGTTGTGGAAGAACCCGCAACGCAAGAGCAGCTTGAATCCCTTGTAAACGGCGCAGAGGGTGCCGGCGAGGGCGAAGGCGACGCCGAATAATTCGGTTGGATAATAAGCCATTTTAACTATACGTTAAGCACAATAATATAAATTTATATAACAGGAGTAATATTATGGGAATTACTGCAAATGACGTTGCAAAATTGCGTGAAATTACCGGCGTCGGTCTTATGGCGTGCAAAAAGGCGCTTGTTGCCACCGACGGCGATATAGATAAGGCAATCGAATATCTGCGCGAGCAAGGTGTGTCCATTGTCGCAAAAAAGGCGGGCAGAATAGCCGCCGAGGGCGCTGCTTGGTCTGCCATCTCCGCCGATAAGCACACCGGCGCACTTGTGGAAATTAACTGCGAATCTGACTTTGTCGCCAAAAGCGACGTTTTTGTCGAGCTTTGCGACGTTGTAGCAAAGGCCGCTGTGGATAGCGAAAAGTGCGACGTGGAAGAACTTAAAAATGTTAAGACCGCAAACGGCACGGTTGAGGAGCTTATCACCGCCGCTACGGCAAAGACGGGCGAAAAGATTTCGCTACGCAGGGTAGCCGTTTTGAAGAACGCAGGCGCCGTTGAGGAAGCTTATATCCACATGGGCGGCAAGATGGGCACCCTTGTAGAGGTTTCCGTCGAGGGTTTGACCGCCGATAACACTGCGGAAATTGTCGCTATGGCGCACGACGTCGCCATGCACATTGCCGCGTTCCAGCCCCCGTATGTTCGCAAGGAAGACGTGCCGCAAGAGGCTGTCGATCACGAGCGCGAGATAATCAAACAGCAGCTACTCAACGACGAGAAGAACAAGAAAAAGCCCGAGCAGGTTTTGGCAAAGATTGCGGAGAACAAGCTGGGCAAGTTCTTTGAGGACAATTGCTTGTTATATCAGGCGTTTGCAAAGGACCCCTCGATAACGGTAGAACAGCTTGTCGGTCAAACCGCCAAAAAGACGGGCACCAAGCTTGATATCGTTAGGTTTGTCAAGTTTGTCATGGGCGAAGGCATAGAAAAGCGCAGTGACAATCTTGCCGAGGAAGTTGCCAAATTGTCGGGCAAATAATCAATGCAGTAAATCGGCTTACCGTTATTTTCGGTAAGCCTTTTTTTGAATATAAGGAGCTTAAATGTATAAAAGAGTTTTGTTAAAGCTAAGCGGCGAGGCGCTTGCCGGCAGCAGCGGCGTCGGGATAGATCCCGCCACGGTGGATAGGGTTGTTTGTCAGCTTGTGGAGCTTAATAAAAACGGCGTGCAGGTGGCAATAGTCGTGGGTGGCGGCAACTTTTGGCGCGGCAGGCAGGGCGTTGCCATGGACAAGGTTACAGCCGATCACATGGGCATGCTTGCAACCATCATGAATGCGCTTGCTTTGCAGGACGCAATAGAAAAAAAGGGTGTGCCCACAAGGGTGCAGACTGCGCTTTCCATTCCGTCCGTCGCCGAGCCGTTTATCTTGAGAAAGGCGCTTAAGCATTTTGAGTGTGGGCGGATAGTGATACTTGCCTGCGGCACAGGCAATCCGTATTTTACCACCGATTCGGGCGCGGCGCTTAGGGCTGCTGAGATCAAGGCGGACGTGTTGCTTATGGCAAAGAACGTTGACGGCGTGTACGACAGCGATCCCAAAACCAACAAAAATGCCAAAAAATACACCGAGCTTACATACATGGACGTAATCAACAAAAACATTGCCGTCATGGATTTTACGTCCGTCACCATGTGTATGGAAAACAATATTCCGATTGTAGCGTTTGGATTGTCGGAAGAAAACAGCATTATTCGCGCAGTGTCGGGCGAGGCAATCGGCACGGTCATTCATAAATAAATTTTAGGAGAAATATTATGCAGAACGAACAGCTTATAGAATCGGCAAGCAAGATTGACGAAAAGTTCAATAAGGTGATCGACCACCTTAAATCGGAGCTTAACTCCATGCGCGCAGGCAGAGCCAATCCCATTGTGTTAAGCCGCGTCATGGTGGATTATTACGGCATGATGACGCCGCTCAACCAAATGGCAAACATTCAGGTGACGGACGCGCGCACATTAACCGTATCGCTTTACGACGTATCCGCGCTTAAAGAGGCAAAAAAGGCGATTATCGCCGCAGACCTCGGACTTAATCCCGTAGACGACGGCAAGGTCATTCGTCTGTCCTTTCCGCAGCTTACCGAGGAGCGCCGCAAGGAGCTTATCAAGCAGGTTCGCAAGGTTGGCGAGGATAGCAAGGTAGCGCTCCGCAACGAAAGGCGAGACGCGATTGACCTCGGCAAAAAGCTTAAAAAGGAAGTGTCCGAGGACGAAATAGCCGAGTACGAAAAGCTTATCCAGAAAAAGCTTGACGCCGCGGTGGAAAAGGTTGACAAGCTTATAAAAGACAAGGAAGCCGACTTACTTGAAATCTAAAAAAGAGTCTGTTACTGTTACTGCGCCCTGTCATGTGGGCATGATAATGGACGGCAACCGCAGATGGGCAAAAAAGCGGTTGTTGCCGCGCGCCGCAGGGCATCTGTCCGGCGCGAATAACGTTGTGCCCATTGTCGATTGCGCTTTTAACTGCGGCGCAAAAATCGTCACTCTGTATGTGTTTTCCACGGAGAACGCAGGCAGAGCCGAGGACGAGGTTGCTTCGCTTATAGACCTAATCCGCGAAAGGGCGGAGCCTATGGCGAAAAAGCTGTTCGAGATAGGCGCGCGCGTAAAGTATTCCGGTGACAGATCGTACTTTCCGCAGGACGTCCAGGATATCATGGCCGACGTGGAAAGTCACGGCGCAAGCGAGGACGCGCCCATAGTCAATATGGCTATGAATTACAGCGGAAGAGCGGAGCTTGTAAGGGCATGCAGACTTGCCGCGGAAAGCGGAAGTATAACGCAAGAGACGATTGAGCAAAATCTTTACACGGCAGGACTGCCCGATCCCGACATGATAATCAGAACGGGCGGAGAGAAGCGGCTTAGCAATTTTTTGCTTTATCAGGCTGCGTACAGCGAGCTGTTTTTTACCGACACGCTGTGGCCGGACTTTACTGTAAAAGAGCTTAAATCCATGTTCGAGGAATACTCGCACAGGACAAGACGATTCGGAAAATCATAAACATCTTAACATAACTCTTAACATCACGGAGGTACGGTAATAACTATGAAAAAAGACCGAGTGATTACCGGCACGTTTATAGCCATTGTGTACATTGCGGTGTTTTTGCTGTCAATGTACGTTCATCCCATATTTTTTGACATATTTATATTTGCGGTGGCGGCAGGCGCAACCTATGAGATGTGCCGCTGTGTAGCCAACTTCTCCAGCGAGCCCATATTCATCATCGACATGATTACCGTTGTTTTGGGGTTTGCCGGCTTTTGGTTTGCGCAATATTATTTCAGAACAAACGCGGCCGGCATGACCGGGTACTTTGTCGTGCTTGCCGTAATGATAATAGCAACAGTACTGACCACGGCGTTTTCCAAGGTGTACGTAAAGGGTAATGCTATTTCAACTATATTCGTCATGCTGTACCCTAATTCCATACTTATGTTTGCCGTGGGCATAAACTACTTTATGATGGCGGAGATGGGTATAGACGTCATGGCGTCTCTGCCGTTCCGCAACGCGGGCATCGCGCTCATGTTTTTGGTGCCTGCTCTTACCGACGTGTTTGCATATCAGATAGGAAGCGCGTTAAAGGGTAAAAAGCTTTGTCCGTCAATCAGTCCCAACAAGACGATCAGCGGCGCTGTGGGCGGTTTGTTCGGCGGTCTTTTCGGAGCCGGACTGGTGCTGCTCCTCACTTATCTTGCCAAACAATTTAACGTCAATCTTTTCGGTCTAGACATGCTCACGGAAAACTGGGCTACTACAATAGTCAATTTTGTCGCGCTCGGACTTTTCGGCTCGGTGTTCGACCAAATGGGCGATTTGGCGGCGTCCTTCTTTAAGCGCCGCGCAGGGATAAAGGACTACTCCAATCTGTTGCCCGGTCATGGCGGCGTCCTCGACCGCGTGGACGGATTTATGTTCTGCGGTGTGTTCTTTTATATGTACTTCGCCGTGGCAATCACGCTGTTATGAAAAACATAGCCGTAATCGGTTGTACCGGCTCGATAGGGCGGCAAACGCTCGATATCGTGCGGTACAATCCCGATAAGTATAAAATAACCGGTCTGTCATGCGGAACTCACGCACAGGAGCTTGCTGCACTGTCGCGTGAATTTTCGTGTAAAAAATTGGGCATTGCCTCGGCGGATAAATACGCCGAGCTGAAATCGCTTGTTGATGGCGAGCTGTTTTGCGGCGACGACGCGCTGACCGCTGTCATCGACGGAGCGGATACGGTAGTTGTCGCGGTTGTCGGCATGATAGGATTAAAGGCGGTGTTGTACGCGCTGAAAAACGGAAAAACCGTCGCGCTTGCCAATAAGGAATCGCTTGTGGCAGGCGGTGGCATAGTCACACAGCAGCTAAAGCACGGCGGTAAGATATATCCTGTGGATTCCGAGCATTCCGCAGTGTGGCAATGCCTGCAGGGCGAAAATGATTTTAAGCGCATAATCCTGACCGCAAGCGGCGGACCGTTTTATTTTTTCGATGGCGATCTTAGCGCCGTTACGCCCGAGCAGGCGGTAAAGCACCCCAACTGGAGCATGGGAAAAAAGATTTCCGTAGACAGCGCTACAATGATGAACAAGGGTTTGGAGATAATAGAAGCGCGCTGGTTGTTTAATACTACCGATATAGACTACGTAATTCATCCTGAAAGCATTGTTCATTCTATGGTTGAGTTTTGCGACGGGTCAGTAAAGGCGCAGGCAAGTTTTCCCGACATGCGCTTACCCATTCAGTATGCTTTGAGTTACCCCGAGCATGCCGAAAGGGATTATACGCCGCTGTCTCTTCCCATGTCACTTAGGTTTTTGCCGCCGGACGAAAATAAGTTTCCCGCGCCTAAGCTTGCTAAGCAGGCGATAATATCGGGCGGAAACAGCGCCGCCGTGTTAAACGCTGCCAACGAGGCCGCGGTAAAACTGTTTTTGGACGGTAAAATACCGTTTACAGATATTGTGCGCATCGTAGAGCACGCACTAAATACCGAGCCTAAGTGTGAGCTTAAAACGGCGGATGACGTTTTCGGTACACATAATAGTGTATATAATAAAATATATTGTAAGTACAGGGGAGTTTAGCTTGTATTTTGGATATATACTTTTAGCCATAGCGATTTTGCTTGTGATGGTACTCATTCACGAGCTGGGGCACTATTCCGCCGCGAAGGTGTTGGGCTTTACCGTGGAGGAGTTTGCGGTCGGATTCGGTCCCAAGATAATAAGCCGTGTGCGAAGAAACGGCGAACGGTTCTCTCTTCGCGCGCTTCCGCTCGGCGGATTTTGTTCGTTCTACGGCGAGGAAGTCTATGACGAAGAGCCTCTTAAAACGGAATTGCCTTTAACCGAAAATTCTCAGGACAATATAATCGCACAGCAGGACAGCACAGGGTCGCAACAGAATGACAGCGTAAGCGCACCGCAAGTGGACATTCTGTCGCGCGCCATGACAAGCAAAATAGAGGAAGAAAAATCGGCAAAACCGACGGAAGAGCCTGCGTCGGTCAGACTCGATAAAAATGGCAATGCCGCTATCGGGTTTTTCGAGCAAAAGCCGTGGAAGCGAATTATAGTGCTTTTGGGCGGCGTCACGTTTAATTTTGTTTCGGCAATAATTTTTGCGCTTATATATATTTGGGCTGTGGGCTGTCCTACGCCGACAATTGCGGAGGTATATACGGATGCGCAAGGTAATCCGTACAGCGCTCTCCAAAAGGGCGACGTTATCTTGGCGGTGAACGGGCAGGATATCACTGTGATGACCACGTACAGTGAGCTTGTTCAAAACGCCAAAGAAGGCGACACAATCAAATTCAAAGTGGACAGAAAGGGCAAGATAGTAACGGTTGACGTGCTGCGCCAAAAGATTTCCACCGAAATAAACGGAAAATCTACGGAATACGTCGGCTTCGGCTTTTCGCAACAAACCACGTTTATAAACAACACGGCGGCGCATGCCTTTACCTATTGCGTGCCGTACACGTTTAAGCTGTCCTGGTCTATTCTCGGCTCGTTCGGAAAGCTCATTACCGGTCAGGTGCCCGTCACGTCCGTCACCGGTCCGGTGGGGTCGGTCAAGCTGATGGCGGACATATCAAGTGCGGATGGGCGCAACATACTTATACTTTTGCCGTTGCTCGCGAGCAACCTTGCCATGTTCAACCTTTTGCCTTTTCCGGCGTTGGACGGCGCGCAAATAATATTCACCATTGTGGAATGGATAAGGAAAAAACCGATAAAGCGCAAGGTGCAGGGCATAATAAACGCCGTTGGGCTTATCACACTGTTGTTGTTTGTTTTGATTGTTGACATTTTGTCTTTTGCGTTGTAAAATATACCCGTGAGTAAAACGGTTAAAATAAAAAATATAGCAATAGGCGGCGGCGAAAAGATAGCCGTCCAGTCCATGACCAACACCGACACGCTTGACTATGCGGCGACGGCGGAGCAGCTTGTTCGCCTACAGAGCGCCGGGTGCGATATCGCGCGGCTTGCCGTGTCGAGCGAAAAGGAAGTGGAGGCGTGTAAACACATTATCGGCAAGTTCGATATGCCGCTTGTCGCGGACATTCAGTTCGATTACCGTATAGCAATAAAATGCTGCGAAATCGGGTTTGACAAAATCAGGTTTAACCCGGGCAACATCGGCGACGAGAGCAAGGTGAAAATGGTGGTGGACGCGTGCAAGATGCACAATGTTCCCATTCGCATAGGCGTAAATACAGGATCGCTGGAAAAAGAGCTGATAGGCATGGAAAAAAGCGCCGCCCTTGTTGAAAGCGCTTTAAAGCACGTGCGCATCTTGGAAAAGCTCGGGTTTTACGATATTGTAATTTCCGTAAAATCGTCCGACGTAAAAACCATGGTAAAGGCATACCGCAATCTTGCGGCAAAGGTCGATTATCCGCTGCACCTCGGCGTCACCGAAAGCGGGTCGGGCGAGCGCGGTGTTATTCGTTCTGCCGTCGGCATAGGCGCGCTTCTTCTTGACGGCATAGGCGACACGGTGCGCGTTTCACTGTCCGGCGATCCCGTAAACGAAGTGTACGCCGCAAAAACGATTTTGCAGGAAGTAGGTGCGGACAAAAACTTTTGCGAGATAATTTCCTGTCCTACGTGCTCGCGCTGTAAATATGATTTAAATTCTATTGTGGGCAGGCTAAAGGCGGAAACGGCGCACATAAATAAACCAGTCAAGGTCGCGGTTATGGGCTGTGTTGTCAACGGACCCGGGGAGGCGGCGGACGCTGACTTTGGCGTTGCCGGTGGCGGAGATGGTAAAGCCGCGCTGTTTATCGGCGGCAAGGTGGTAAAAACCATCACCACGGACGAGATTGTCCCCACATTGCTCAATCTAATCAATCAAAAGATTTGCGGATAAAGCTATGAACGAAATCTACGAAAGCATTAACAAAAAATCAAACGGCAAATACAAAGATTTGCGCTTTCCTTGCGTCACTTTTACACGTGGCGCGGAAGTCACTGTGGTTTGCAAAAAATCGGACAGGGCGTTTGTGGACAGCAATAAAACCGAGCTTACTTCGCTTATAAAGGACGTGTGTAATTTTCACACGCCCATTACGCTTAAAATCAAGGATGACGAATTGACGGCGACGACGCTTAGGATTGCCGTTGTCAGGTTTACCGAAAAGTTTAATTACGTGTCGTCCATGTCGCACACGATAACGGCGGAGGGTGAGCCTAACTTTACCGTTAAGCTTAAAATGCACAGCGCCATGCACGATCTTGCAAAAAGCGATTACTTGCCCAGATTAAAGGAATTTTTGCATAACAATTACATACAAGATATAGCAGTTGACGTGGAAATAGTGGATTTTGCGGCAAGCGGAACGGCTTCGGCAACTACTTTAAGCACAAAAACCGAGTACGATTTATTTGATGTTCAGCCGTACATAGGGGATTTTAAGCCAAACAAGGCGCGCGCTATATCGTCGATTTCGGCGGCGGAATATAACGTTACCGTATGCGGAATATTGGTCATGCAGACCGAATTTACCAGTAAGGGCGGAAGATCTTACGAAAGATTTTTGATTTACGACGGCGACATGTCGCTGCAATGCATATTTTATCCGAGCGGAGGAAAAAGCATTGTCAAGGCGTCGGAGCTTATGAATAAATCGGTTTGCGTGTTCGGAAACGTGGAGTATGACGATAGGCGCAACGAAGCTACTTTAAAGGTGCAGTCGCTTGCGATTTGCAAGGCGGAAGGACTTGCGCCGCTACAAGAAAAACCCGAACCAACGTCTTACGGGCTTATCAGTCCGCAAGGGTATGAGGTGCTTGTTCAGTCCAGCATGTTCGATATTGGTGCGGACGTGCCGCCTTCTCTCATGGGCGACTTTGTGGTATTCGACTTTGAAACCACCGGACTTTCCGTTATTTACGACAAACCCACAGAGCTCGGTGCCGTCAAGATAAGAAACGGCAAGCTGTACGAATGCTTTACCACGCTAATAGACCCTAAAAGAGAGATTCCATCCGAGGTTGTGGAAAAAACGGGCATAACCAACGAGATGGTAAAGGGTCAGCCGCTGTTCGAGGATATTTTGCCTGACTTCTACAAGTTTACTTGCGGCGCAGCGCTTGTATGCCACAACATCGCGTTTGACTTTCCGTTTCTCCTTCGCGGCGGAAACCGCAGCGGCTGGGCGTTCGGCAATAAACGAACCTTCGACACTATGGCAATAGCGCCGCTTGCTTTGCCCGGAATAACAAAGCTTACTTTGGATAATGTTCTGTCCGGCTTGGGGCTTAGTAACGACAACGCACACCGCGCACTGTCCGACGCCGCCGCTACCGCAAGAGCGTTTATCGAGATGAAAAAGCTTTTGGATAAATCCTAAATTTTTTTATTAAAAATGTTAAAAACACTTGCAATATCTTTTCAATAGTGTTATATTATTAAAGGTACTATATGTTGTAGCGTGAGAGTGGGTTGCGGCCCGCTCTCATACTGTATAGAGTACATTTCGGAGGTTTACCATTAACGCTGTTATCGAAAAGGCTATGCCGCTTATACGTGAGACCACGGAAAAAATGGGCTACGAGCTTGTGGACGTGGAGTACAAGTCCATGTACGGCGATATGCATCTTATCATTTATATCGCCAGGGAAGGCGGAGTGAGCCTTGACGATTGTGAGGCGGTATCAAACGCTTTGGACGGACCTTTGGACGCGCTCGACCCCACGGGCGGCAGACTGTATCATTTGGACGTGTCGTCGCCGGGTCTTGACAGACCGTTTAAGACTCAACGCGACTACGAGCGCAACTACGGCGAGAAGGTAGAGGTCAAGCTTTTTGCGCCCATCAAGGGGACTAAAACCAAGCTCTACGAGGGCACGCTGATCAGTCGAACGGACGATGCGCTTACGATAGAGGTTGACGGCGAACAACTTGTTATAGAAAACTCGCTTGTGGCATTAGTAAGGCCATATATCGAGTTTTAACAATATAATATTTCGGGAGAAGAAAAATGGCAAAAAAGAATACGACACTTACGCTTCAAGCTGACTTTTACGACGCTCTTACCGATTTGGAATTGGAGCGCGGCATAAAAAAGGAAGTGTTTATCGAGGCGCTTCAGGACGCTCTTACCAGCGCGTACAAAAAGCAGTACGGCGTTCCTAAGGCCATAAAGATAATCATGACGCCCGAGCTTAAGACCTTTGGCATTTACACCTGCCAAAAGGTTGTGGAGGTCGTGGAGGACCGCGAGACGGAGATCAGCCTTGAGGACGCGCGGCTCATCGACAAAAAGTACAAAGTGGGCGATGATATTTTGGGCGCTGTGGACGCCAACGAATTCGGGCGCATTGTCGCGCAAATGGCCAAGCAGATCGTCACGCAAAAGCTGCGCTCTGTTGAGAGCGAAAAGGCGTACAGCGAGCTCGCTGAAAAGGAAGAGCAGCTTGTCACCTGCGTCGTTCACCGCATAGACGGCAAAAACGTGTGCGTGGAAATTCAAAAGATGGAAGCCGTTTTGTATCCCAAGGATCAGCTTCCCGGCGACAAGTTTAAAGTTGGCGACAAAATCAAGGTTTTTGTGCGCGGCATAAAAACCACGACGCGCGGTCCGCAGGTGCTTGTCACGCGCACGGCGCCCGGGTTTGTCCGCAAGCTGTTTGAGCTTGAGGTACCCGAAATCTCGAGCGGCGTTGTTGTAATAAAGGGCATAGTCCGCGAGGCGGGACTTCGCACCAAAATGGCTGTGTACGCCACCGATTCCGGCGTGGATGCGGTGGGTGCATGCGTAGGCAACCGCGGCGCGCGCGTAAACAGCATTATATCCGAAGTGGGCGGGGAAAAGATAGATATCATTCCGTGGCACGAGGATCCGCTTGAGTACATTGCGCGTGCATTGCTTCCGGCAAAGGTTGTCATGGTCCAGGCCAAGGAGGACGAGCGCGTCGCGCGCGTAGTTGTTATGGACGATCAGTTAAGCCTTGCTATAGGCAGAGAGGGCGTAAATGCGCGCCTTGCCGCCAAGCTTACCGGCTGGAAGATAGATATCAAGCCGTATTCGACAATGGAGAGCGAGGTCAAAGAAGCGACCGAGCGCGCCGAACAGATGGGCAGCGACAACTTTGACGTATTCGATGAGGATCTCGGAGAGCTCGATTAATGAAACACATTCCCTTGCGCTCTTGTATAGTATGTAGGAGCAGCAAAGACAAATCGGAGCTTATCCGCGTGGTGCGTCGCCCGGACGGCGAGGTCGTAATAGACAAGACCGGTAAGGAAGCGGGCAGAGGCGCATATGTGTGCGATAGCGGAGACTGCTTTTCCACAGCTATTAAAAAGCGTGCGCTGGACAGGGCGTTTAAGCAAAAGCTGCCGCAGGATATTTATGACGGTCTTGCCGCGGCTATAGAGGACGATGGAAAACAATAACGATAAATTTATCACTATGATAGGGTTTGCGAGGCGTTCCGGCAAAATTGTTTACGGCTTGGATAACCTAAAATACGCAAAAAATATCAAGCTTTTGGCGGTGAGCGATACTGCGTCCGACAATCTTGCGCGGAACATGGAGCGGCTTGCCGACACAAACGGAATCCCAATAGTTTTTGCTAAGCAAATGGAAGCTATTTTGGGCCACAACGTAAAAGCGCTCGGGCTGACCGACGGCAACATGGCTAAGGCTATTGTCGATTACATCGGCGGCGGCAGTGCGCAATACACAATCAAGTACGGAACACGGAGGTAATGCTTATGGACAATGCCACCACAAACAATGTAAATAACACCGAAGACGCAAACAAAAACACAAAGCGTCTGTTTGCGCTTGTCGAATCCAACGAATTGCAGGAATGTCTGAAACGCTTGGTCGAGACAAAACGGCGCGTGGATAAGCTTTTTGCTTCCGAAAGAGCAAGGCTCGCCGAGATTAACGCAGAGCGAGCACGGCGCGAGCAGGAGGAAGAGGAGCGCCGCCTTGCCGTAGAGCGAGAGGCGGAACGCGCAAGGCTTGACGCGGCAGAAAGAGCCCAAGCCGAAGCTGCGCCTCAAGAAACCGCGCCGGCACAAGAGGAGAGCGAAGCCCCTGCGCCCGAAGCGGAACCCGTTAAACCCGAGCCTCAGGCGGAGGTTGTCACGCGCACGGCAATTCCCAGTTATATCCGCGGCGTTATAAAGCATACGCCGCGCCCCGCCGCGCAAAGCACACCGCGCCCTGATAGAGGCTCGCGTCCTTCCACGCCGCCTCGCGACAAAAACGGTGCGCCGCGCCCCTCTGCGCCGCGTCCTGCGCCCGGCAGCGCGCCGCGCCCGTCATCTGTTATCAAGTTCGATCCGCCCGTGGCAGGGCGCAATAAGCGCGAGATAGGCGGCAAGAAAAACGCAGTCAAGCCGGAAGACAAAAAGCAAATGAACAAGCGCACGCTCATCCGCAAGGGCTATATTCAGGAGAATATGGACGAGGAGCGCATGGGCACGCGCAAGCTTAAAAACAAAAAGGTCACCAAGGTCGTGCCTTTTACTCCCATAAAGATAGAGCATGCGGTCATAACCACCGAAAACCTAACGGTCAAGATTTTGTCCGAAAAGATAGGCAAGACCGCACAGGAGATTATAAAGCAGTTGATGGAGCTTGGCATAATGACCAACATAAATTCGGTCGTTGACTTTGCCACCATGCAGCTTGTCGCAGACGCTTTGGGCGTTGCTATCGAGCTCAAGCTGGAAAAGACCAAGGAAGAAGAGCTGCTTGAATTGCATTCCGAGCCGGATCCCGAGGAAAGCCTTGTAAAGCGTCCGCCCATCATCACCGTTATGGGACACGTTGACCACGGCAAAACGTCGTTGCTTGACGCAATCCGCAAAACATCTGTCGTCAGCGGCGAGGCGGGCGGCATAACCCAGCATATAGGCGCGTACTCCGTGGACTTAAACGGCGAAAAGATAACCTTCCTCGACACGCCCGGACACGAGGCGTTTACCGAAATGCGCAGGCGCGGCGCCAAGGTCACAGATATTGCCGTGCTTATCGTCGCGGCGGACGACGGTGTCAAGCCGCAGACGGTGGAGGCCATCAAGCACGCAAAGGAAGCCGACGTGCCCATCGTTGTAGCAATCAACAAGGTGGATAAGCCGGGCGCCAACATAGAAAAAACCAAGGAGCAGCTTGCCGAGCACGACGTAATATGCGAGGAGTGGGGCGGCACTGTGCCTATGATACCCATTTCCGCCAAGCAGAACACCGGCATAGACACGTTGCTTGAAAATATTCTGCTTCAGGCCGAGGTGTTGGAGCTTCGCGCAAATCCCGACCGCAGCGCGCGCGGCTATGTTATAGAGGCGCGCCTTGACAAGGGCAGAGGCGCCGTTGCTACCGTAATCATCCAAAACGGCACGCTCAAAGTGGGCGATTATATTGTGTCCGGTACAACGTACGGCAGAGTGCGCTCGCTAAGTGACGACAAGGGCAAAAACATTAAGTCCGCAGGTCCGTCTATGCCCGTAGCGGTATACGGACTTGAAAAGGTGCCTTCCGCAGGCGACCCGATTGCGGTTGTGGAAAACGAAAAGATGGCACGCCAGGTCATTGAGGAGCGCGCGGCAAGGCTCAAAAACGAAATGCTTACCGACGTTCCGCAGGCGAGCATCGACGTGTTTAACGATTTGGAAAACAAGACCGCTAAGGAGCTTAAAATTCTTGTCAAGGCGGACGTTCAAGGCTCGAGCGAGGCGCTTAAAGAGGCGCTTTCCAATCTTTCCAACGAGGAAGTCACGGTCAGCGTCGTACACAGCGGCGTGGGCGCAATAAGCCAAAGCGATATTATGATGGCGGAGGTTGCTCATGCCGGCATTATCGGCTTTAACGTAAAGCCGGATAACGACGCCAAGACCGCCGCAGAAAGAGCTGGGCTGGAGATCAAAATGTTCAGCATAATTTACGAGGCAATGGATTACGTTCAAGCCAAGATAGACGATATGCTTGCGCCCAAGTTTGTCGAGCGCGTCACAGGTAAGGCGATTGTCCGCGCCATGTTTAAGGTGTCGGGCATCGGCAATGTCGCAGGCAGCTACGTGCAGACCGGCAAGATTGTGCGCGGCGGCAAGGCGCGGCTTTACCGCGGCGGCAATCTCATT
>JAFLVH010000017.1 GCA_022508365.1 Clostridiales bacterium
GAGTAGCGCGCCGCAGTCAACACAAAAACACGATTACTTAGGAAAACACGTTAAACTTTATTTGTAGACATGTTATTCGGCGCGCAGTTCGCTAGCTGCTTGCGCTATGCGCAAAGGCCGCCGCGAATTCGCGGCAGTCTCTTTGGGGCTTTACAATGAAACACGCCTTATGCGTGTTTTTTTGTTGGTACACTCGTGGAGTGAGTAGCGCGGCGTGGCGCCATGTAGCAACCGCAAAATCCCGTGGTTGTCGGTGGGGCAACAGAGCGGTGCGTAAAAATAGCGCCGCTACGTGGCAAAATTGCCTATTTTGGGCGTTATGAAGGGGTAAAATTTTTTAAAACGCTTGATTTTGGATGATTAGTGTTGTATAATTTTTGTGTAGAATATTTATTTTGCGGAGAGGGATTTATGAACGCAAAACAGGTTAAACAGTACGAGATTTTCAGCGAATTTTTCAGTTCCGACATGCTTAAGCAGGCGGCGGTGGATAAGTATTTCGGCGCCATGCTCAAGCTGGACTACGGCTATGCCGAGGACCTTTGGGAATTTATGCTGATAAGAAACGACGCAGACCTCGGTAAAACCGTGTTTGCTTCGCTGTATGTCGATCGTATCTTTGATATGTTTTTAGCGGCTGCGGCGCCCAAGGCGGTTAAAACCGTTGTGGACCGCGCCGTCATCAATAAAGCGCTGTTCGGATTTTCGCCGACCGCCGACAAGGGCGAAAAGTTTAACATTCCGTTAAACCTGCTGCTTGCCAACAAGGTGGACGCCGTGGACTCCATTTTTAAAAACCTGTCTAAAAACGAGGTCATGAGCAAGTCGTTCGGGCAGTACATGCTGGAGTTTATCGATAAGTTCTTTATAGAGGTAATGAAAAAGAACGCGCAACGCAAGGTGGAGCTTAACCGCAAACAATCCGCACTGCTTATGTCGTACGCCCAAAAGGTTAAGGGCGACGAAAAAGCCATGCTTGTTCAAAGGATTAAAGAAATCCTTTGATAGTTCAGAGTTAAGAGTTAGGGCGGCGGAGCCGTCATTAAGGAACGCGATATTATTCGGAGGAAAAAACTATGCGCAGAACAAAGATTGTATGTACTCTCGGTCCGGCTACCGACGATTACTCGGTGCTTAAAAACATGATCCGCGCCGGCATGAACGTAGCCAGGCTCAACTTTTCGCACAGCACCTACGACGAGCATAAACGGCGTATGGATATGGTAAAGCGTGCGCGCAAGGAGCTTAGCGTGCCCGTGGCCATACTGTTGGACACCAAGGGACCCGAGATCCGCATAAAGACCTTTAAGGACGGTAAGGCGGAGCTTAAAAAGGGCAGTAAGTTTACGCTTACCACCCGCGAAGTCGAAGGCGACGACACAATCGTCACCGTTACGTACGCCGAGCTTCCGCAGTACGTAAAAAAGGGCGCGCGAATTCTCGTAAACGACGGGCTTATAGAGCTTTCGGTTGAGAGCGTCAACAAGACCGATATCGTGACCACCGTCATGAACGACGGCGTGCTTTCCAACCGCAAAAGCATTAACATGCCGGACACGTTTATAGATATGCCGTACATGTCGGACGGCGATCGCGCCGACATAGAATTCGGCATCTCTCAAGACGTGGATTACATAGCGATGTCCTTTGTCCGCTCTGTGGAGGACGTGCGCATTGTCAAGCGGCTGCTTAACGAGCACGACGCCAACAACATTCAGCTTATTGCCAAGATAGAAAACCGCTCGGGCGTGGATAACGTGATGAGCATACTTGCCGAATGCGACGGCGTTATGGTGGCGCGCGGCGACATGGGCGTGGAAATCCCGTTTGAAGAGCTGCCCGGCATACAAAAGGACATAATATCCCGTTGTTACCGCAGCGGCAAAAAGGTGATTACCGCAACGCAGATGCTGGAGTCCATGATAAACAACCCGCGCCCGACCAGAGCCGAAATTTCCGACGTGGCTAACGCCGTGTATGACGGTTCGTCCGCTATCATGCTTTCGGGCGAGACCGCGGCGGGCAACTATCCCGTAGCGGCGGTGCGCACCATGGCTACAATCGCAGAGCGTGCCGAAAGCGGCATAAACTACAAAAAACGCTTTAACTCGCTCGACCCCGATATAAAATCCATCACGGACGCGGTGTCGCATTCCGCGTGCGCGGCGGCGTTTGACTTGGACGCAAAGGCGATTATCGCCGTGTCGCAGTCCGGCTACACCGCGAGAAAAATTTCGCGCTTCCGTCCGTCAGCGCCCATAATTGCGCCCACAACCTCGCACAAGGCATACAATCAGCTTGCGATGAACTGGGGCGTCATGCCTGCAATAAGCAAAATGCAGGAGTCGTCCGACGAGCTGTTTAAGCACGTTATAAACTGCGCGCTTAACACCGGGCTTGTGGAAGAAGGCGACCTTGTGGTAATAGCCGCCGGCGTGCCCGTGGGCGTATCCGGCAATACCAATACCATGCGGATAGAGACGGTTAAGCGGTTTTAGCGAATTAAGAGTTCAGAGCTAATTACATAGTAGAGGAAAACATATTGGATAAAAAGAGCATACTTATAGTCGAGGACGAGGCGCAGATTTCGCGGTTTTTGCAGCTGGAGCTGGAGCACGAAAACTACGCCTGCACTATATGCGGCGACGGGCGCGAGGCGCTTAACATTGCGCTCGCCACAGACTTTGACCTGATAATTTTGGACGTGATGCTGCCGTCACTCAACGGCATAGAGGTTTTGCGTCGGCTTAGGCTTTCCAAGCAGACTCCGGTTATAATCTTGACGGCGCGCGACCAGGTGGTGGACAAGGTTACGGGGCTCGACATAGGCGCCAACGATTATATGACTAAGCCGTTTGCCATAGAGGAGCTTTTGGCGCGCATAAGACTGCATACCAAAAACACCGTGTCGTCCGTCTCCGACAACATGGTTTGCGGCGCGCTTATAGTAAATGCCGAGGCGCGGGCTGCCACATACGCCGGGCACGTGATTGACCTGACAAAAAAGGAATTCGACCTGCTTCTGTATCTCATGCAGCACCGCAACGTGGTTGTGTCGCGCGAGACGCTGCTTGACGAGGTGTGGGGGTTTGATTTTTACGGCAGTACCAACGTCGTGGACGTGTACATAAGGTATCTTCGCGCAAAAATAGACAATACTTTTAATGTGGAAATTATAGAGACCGTGCGCGGCGCGGGCTATGTTATAAGATGAACGACTTTAAGCAAGAGGCTCCGGACGAAAAAAAGGAAGCCGTAAAGCAGACAATAGCGGAAATAAAATCCGAAAAGTCAGCCGCGGAGCAAACAGACAAGTCGCACTCCGTGTTTTTTAAGGTTATTTGTATAATCTTCTTTCCCATTACGCTGTGCGTAATCGGGTTTAGAATGCTTGTAAAAAAACTGAAAATAGGCATAACCGCCAAAACTACCGTAGTGTTTACACTTGTTTTCGGGCTTATGCTCATTGGTTATGCCGCGTTTATTCTGGCGAGCATAGGCACGCTAAAGGGCAGCGTAGTGTCCGACGATTACATGCAGCGGCTTGTAATAACCTCCGTCGTGGTCGTTTTGGTGTTTATTGTGCTGGGCGCGGTGCTCGGCGGTTTTTCCAGTCGGTACATGATTGACCCCGTTCGCAAGATAACGCACAGAGTGAAAGAAATTTCCGAGGAGAATATCTCGGCGCGGCTGGATCCCGTGGATACGCAGGACGAGCTGAAGGAGCTTGCCGAACAGATTAACTACATGCTTGATTCGCTGCAACAGGCGTTTGAGCGGCAGGAGAACTTTGTGTCCGACGCGTCGCACGAGTTAAAGACGCCGCTTGCGGTAATAGCGGGCTACGCCAACCTGCTAAGGCGGTGGGGCAAGGACGACCCCAAGGTGCTGGACGAGGCGGTAAACGCGATATCGCGTGAAAGCGAAAACATGAAGCGCATAGTAGAACAGCTTCTGTGGTTGGCAAAGATAGGCGACTTTACGCTGAACTGCACCACGTTCAACCTGTACGAGACGGTCTATGACGTTGTGGAAGGATATAAGCTGCTTAACTCCGGACACAAGATAGAGCTTGACGGCGATTTGTCCGTAACGCTGAACACCGACAAAAATCTTTTGACCGAGGCGGTGCGCACGCTTGTTGACAACGCCATAAAGTATACCCCTGCCGAAAACGGCATGATAAAGCTGTTTATAGAATGCGTGGACGGCGGTGTGGAGATTGCCGTTCAGGACAACGGCGTGGGCATTTCAGAGGCCGACAAAACTCAAATCTTTGACAGGTTTTTCCGCTGCGACAAGGTGCGTGGTAGAGAGTCGGGCTCGTGCGGACTGGGGCTTACCATCTGCAAGCAGATAGTGGAGATGATGGGCGGAAAAATATCCGTGGAAAGCGAACCCGGCAAGGGCAGTACTTTTACTATCTCGCTGCCGGTGGCGAATTAAGAGTTAAGAGTTAGGGAGGCGGTTTATTGGGTTAAGCCGTTTTTTCTAATCTGATTCTAATCTTTTTTACATTTTCCTTTAATAATACTGTGTTAAAATGTAATCGTATAAGTCTGCTTTCCGTAAAAGGAGTATTGAATGAAAAGGTTGTTTTCGGCGGTTGTTGCCATGCTGTGCGCGGCGGTGTGCGCCTTTGGCTTGCTTGCGTGCGAGGGGGAAGGCTCAAACAAGAATAACTACACGCTAAAGCTGAAGGCGGTTTCTTATGACGGTAAGTCCGGCTTTTCCGTCACAGACGTTCACGAAACCGCAAAGGAAGTTATTATTCCCTCTAAGTACAAGGGGCTGCCTGTAGTGGGCATAGAGGCGAGCGCGTTTTCTCACAGCAGCGCGCTTGAAAGCGTTACCGTACCCGATTCCGTAAAATATATAGGCAACTACGCTTTTGCCTGGTGTAATAATCTTAAAAGCGCAACAATAGAAGGCGATGTTAAAGAGTGGGGCAAAAGTATCTTTGCAAGCTGTAAAGCACTTACCGACGTGACGTTGCCCGACGAAATGGACGTTATCCCCGAAGGGATGTTTAACTTTTGTGAAGCCCTGACGGAAATACATATTCCATACAAAGTGCAAAGCATAGGCAAAGACGCTTTTAGCTACTGCTACGCCTTGACAGACGTCACCGTAGGCAGCTTTCTGAAGGAAATAGGGGAAAGTGCGTTTGCAAACTGCCGCGGCCTCAGCGGCTTTACTATTCCCGACAGCGTGATGACAATAGGCAAACAAGCGTTTGCCCGGTGCGAGGCTATGACGCGGCTCGACTTGGGCACATCGGTGCAGAGCATTGGCGAATCCGCTTTTTTCAATTGCAAAAACGTGTCGAAAATTATAATCCCCTTAAGCGTTACAACAATAGGCTATGACGCATTTTCGCTGTGTTCAAGCGCAACGGTCTATTGCCGCGCGGCGACCAAGCCGGCAGGGTGGGACACTTACTGGGGCGAAATTTGGGTAGACGAAGTAGTGTGGAACTACCAAGGAAATTGAGAATTAAGAATGCAGAATGCAGAATGAGGGTGGCGGAGCCGCCATTAAGATTGAGATTCCTCGCATGCGCTCGGAATAACCTTCGGTTGCTTCGTAGGACAAAAGAGGAATAAGCATAACGCGAGCTACAATAATATAGCGGCGGTTATCACTATGCCTGCGCCGGGCAGACCCAATACGCCTACGAGTAGGGCGTTAAACGCGTTAAACGGCAGGGCGATAATGTTAAACGCGGACAGACCCATTATAAGCGCGCCGCCTGCGAGCGAGTTGACGACAAGGCGAAGCGCGCCGCGCGTTTTAAGCCGCATAACCCACGCCACAACGGCAATAAGCATGATTGCCGCGGCAAATATCAACACAGTTTCCCAGCTTAGCTTCATAACCTAAATGTATGCTTACCGACCGCGCATAATCTTGCTAATATTGTCGAAACAAGATAATGAAGAATTAAGAATGCAGAATGCAGAATGCGGCCGCTTCGTTAAGGTAGAGATTAATAATTCTTAATTAAAAAACCGCCCTCAGGCGGTTTTTTATATTATATGTTGTAGCTTAGTTTTCCGTCTTTGTTGTGGACGATCAGCTGCGCTTGAAGGCGCTTGGCAAGGTCGCGGGCGACGGGCAGCGCCTCGGACTTGGTAGGGCAGCGTTTGTAAGCCCTTGTCATGTCCGAACGGGAGATTACCCAGTCTTCCTTTTTCTCGTCGTACTTGAGCGTTACTTTAATCTCCGAATCGTCGTTGCCGAATTCGTTGTCTACCTCGCTGGCAGGGGCTTCGGCGGATTCCGCTTTTTCCTTGGCTGCCTTTTCTTCCGCTTCTTTTTTAGCTTGTTCCTCGGCTTCCTTCTTTGCCTTGGCCGCCGTCTCTTTTGCTACTTTTTCGGCGGTTTCTTTAGCCGCCCTTTCGGCAGCTTCCTTAGCCGCTTTTTCAGCGGCTTCCTTGGCGGCCTTTTCCGCTACTTCCTTAGCGGTCTTTTCCGCAGCTTCCTTGGCGGCCTTTTCCTCGGCTTCCTTCTTTGCCTTTTCCTTGGCGGCCTTGCTTTCCGATTCCTTCTTTTTCTCTACGTCGGCCTTGGCCTTTTCCACAGCCTTTTGTTTGGCGCGTTCTGCGGCGGCCTGCTGTTTGCCGCTCTGCTCTTTGAGTCTGGCAATCTCTTCCTGCAGCTCGATTATCTGGTTGTGATACTGGTTGTTCTGTTCGGTGAGCAGACCGTTCTGCAACGACAAATCGCTTACCGTCTTGGAGATTTCGGAATTGCTGGCGCCGGCGTTGGCGGATATCGCATGCGTTGCGGCATTGGCTTGCTCAAGCGCTCTGCCAAGCTCGGCGATGCGCGCGTCCTTTTCGTCCAAACGCTTTTTAAGCCGCTCTAACTGCTCCTTGTCGCCCTGGGGCATCTTGTCCTTGTACTCAAGCTCGATTTCCCTGCGGATAATCGGCTCAAGCTCGTTGCGAATGCGGTTGCGCGTTTCGCCGTTGTCCTCCAACGTGCCGCCTTCCTTGAGGCGCTTGTTTTTCTTAGCGTTTTTTACCGCTAAAACAATGACTGTGATAAGTAAAGCAAAAGCAACAACCGAGACGATGGCTAACGCAAGAGAGAAGCCTGCGAAGTAGCCGCCAATCTGCTTGTATAGCTCTTCCGTATTGCTTGTGTCAAACTTAAACAGCTTTACCAAAAAATCGAAAATGCCTTGCATCATTCCTCCTTTATTTGACGCTTTTTTCTTATTATATCACTGCTAGTTTATGTTGTCAATAGCAACAGAACATTTAAATTGACAAAATTCGCGCCGCAAAATTGTTTTTTATCGTCCGTGCTTGACAAAATTCCGTAGGTGTTATATATTTAGTGTATTGCATTAAGTAGAAAAATTATTAATTCTTAATTCTGAATTATTAACTCTTAACTCGCAGCGGAGGATAACATGGAAAGAATTATATCGTCGGAAAGCGTGACAGAAGGACATCCCGATAAAGTATGTGATTATATAGCGGACAGCGTGCTGGACGCCGCGCTCGAAAAGGACGAGGACAGCCGCATCGCGTGCGAGGTGTGCTGCGCTACGGGGCTTGTCGTGGTGCTGGGCGAGTTCGATACAAAAACCGATTTTATAGACGTGCAAAAAATAGCGCGTTCCGCCATAGAAGAGGTGGGCTACACCGACCCTTCGCTCGGCTTTGATTACCGCACCTGCGCCGTACTTAACTGCATAAACGGTCAGTCGCCCGACATAGCGCAGGGCGTAGTTAATCCGCTGGAGACGCGCGGCGGCTCCGGGGATATGTTCGACCGCGTTGGCGCAGGCGATCAGGGCATGATGTTCGGCTACGCGACGGACGAAACGGACGAGCTTATGCCAATGCCGATTACGCTCGCGCATGCGCTTACAAAACAGCTTAGCGCGGTGCGTAAGTCGGGCGAGCTAGACTTTTTGCGCCCCGACGGCAAGGCGATGGTGTCGCTAAAGTACGAGGACGGCGTGCCCGTCGGCGTTAAGACAGTTGTCGTTTCCGCGCAGCACGACGATAAAGTTACCTACAACAAAATCCGTGACGGCATTACCGAATGCGTGATTAAACGCGTCATACCCAAAAAGCTTCTTTCCGGCGCGGAAATACTTATCAATCCCACCGGTCGGTTTGTAGTGGGCGGGCCCGCGGGCGACACCGGCGTTACGGGCAGAAAGATAATTGTTGACACCTACGGCGGCGCGATTGCGCACGGCGGCGGCGCGTTCTCCGGCAAGGACCCGTCCAAGGTGGACCGCTCGGCGTCCTATTACGCGCGGTACGTGTGCAAAAACATTGTCGCAGCCGGGCTGTGCAAAAAACTCCTTTTGCAGGTGGGTTACGCCATAGGAAAGGCGCGCCCCGTTTCGCTGTTTGTGGACAGCTACGGCACGGGCGACGACAAGAAGATTATGGACGTTATAAGCAAAGTGTTTGACTTCCGCCCGGCGGCGATAGCGGACAAGCTGGGACTTAAAAAGCCAATATACAGACTTACGACAAATTACGGACATTTCGGCAAGAGCAATCTCCCGTGGGAGCAGCTTGACGCAATAGAAAAGATTAAGGCGGCGATTTAGTTTTGGAAATTATCACCGGCTCGGTAGAGGAAATAAAGTTCAGAAACGAGGAGAACGGATGGACGGTGCTGCTGCTTGACGTTGACGGCGAGCCCGTTACCGCTTGCGGCACTCTTCCGCCTGTTACTCCCGGGGACTGCGTTGAGCTTGACGGGGAGTTTGTAATCCACCCCAAGTTCGGCATGCAGTTTAAGGCGTCCTCCGCGCGCACCAAAATGCCGCATACCGTGTACGGAATAATCAAGTTTCTCTCCTCCGGACTTATCGAGGGCGTTGGCGAAAAGACCGCGGCGCGCATTACCGAAAAGTTCGGCGAAAACACAATAGAAATTATGGAGTCCGAGCCGGAGCGGCTTGCCGAGGTTAAGGGTATTTCAGCCGCCAAGGCGCAAAAAATATCCGAGGCGTTTAATGCGCTGCGCGCCGAGCGTGACGCAATAATGTTTTTGGCGGGTTACGGAATTTCCGTCAACCTCGCCATAAAGCTGTATGCCGTGTACGGCGCGGCAACCGTAGCCACCGTCAAGACCAACCCGTATATACTTGTCGAGGACGTGGGCGGCATAGGCTTTTTGACCGCGGATAAAATTGCGCAGTCCATGGGAGTGGAACGCTTAAGCGAATTCCGCATGCGCGCAGGGCTTTTGTATGCGCTTAAATCCGCGTGCGAAAAGGAGGGCAACACATACCTTCCGCGCGACAAGATTTTTGACGTGGCAAAGGGTATTCTTGTCGATTATGACGAAGAGGTGCTTAACAAGGCATATGACGACCTTTTGATCGCGCGAAAGACGGTGGAGCCCTTCCCCGGCGCGGTCATGCTCGAGCCGTACTACCGCACCGAAAACGCCGTTGCCGTAAAACTTGTGCGTCGCGTCGACGGCGCAGGCAACGTGCAGAGCGATATATCCGGTCTTATCCAAAGATTTCAGGACATAAACGGGATTGTGCTACACGATAAGCAGCGCGAGGCGGTGGAAAAAGCGGTGTTTTCCGGCGCGTCCGTCATAACCGGCGGACCGGGCACCGGCAAGACTACCATAATAAAGTGCATACTGTTTGTGCTTGACAATATGGCGCAGACGGCGACCCTGCTCGCGCCGACCGGGCGCGCGGCAAAGCGCATAACCGAAGGTTGCGAGAGGGAAGCATCCACCATTCACCGCGCCATACTCGCATTAGAGGACGGCGCCAGGTTTACCACATCCGCGATAATCGTGGACGAGTTTTCCATGGTGGATATTTTTCTTCTTAAAATGCTGCTCGATAAGATAGCGGACGGAACAAAGATAATTATAGTGGGCGACGCCGATCAGCTGCCGTCCGTGGGACCGGGCAACGTGCTGCGCGACCTGGTGGACAGCGGACTTATTCCGGTAACGCGGCTAAGCTTTATTTACCGTCAGGCAAAGACCAGTCTTATCGCGCTCAACGCGCACGAGATTAACGCGGGGCACATGCCCGATCTTGCGGCAAAAAAGGGCGACTTCTTCTTTTTCCGCATGAAAAGCCAGCAGGAAACCGCCGACATGACGGTGGAGCTGGCAACAACGAGAATAACCGATTTTTGCGGCATAGAGCCGTCCAAAATCCAAGTGATTGCGGCGCTTAAAAACGGCACGTGCGGCGTGAACAACCTTAACACGCGGCTGCAAAAGGCGCTTAACGGCGGCGCAAAAAGATTTGTCACTGTGGGCGATATAACCTTTTTCGAGGGCGACAGGGTTATGCACACAGTCAATAATTACGAACTGGAGTGGACGCGCGGCTCGGTTACCGGCGAGGGCGTGTTTAACGGCGACATAGGATTAGTGTCGCACATATTTGAAACGGGCGAGATAGAGGTGCTGTTTGAGGACGGCAGGACGGCGCTGTACATCGGCGAAACCAAGCGTCAGCTTATACTGTCCTACGCCGTCACCGTACACAAGAGCCAGGGCTGCGAATTTGACGCTGTGGTCATGCCCATTGTCGGCGGCTCGCCTGTAATAATGACGAGAAACCTGTTGTACACTGCGATAACGCGCGCCAAAAAAATGGCGGTGCTTGTCGGCGACGAGTATAACATCAAGCGTATGGTGGAAAACAATTACGTTGCCGAACGCTTCTCCGCTTTGAATGTTTTTATAGGCGAAGCCAAGGCGAATATGCTTAAGCTTTACGGCGAATAGTTCTACGAGGTGCTTATGACCGAAAACAATTACGACAAGATCAAACTTATTATACTGCGCGCCGCGCTTGTTCTGGTGGGCGCCGGCATGGGCTTTCTCGCGCTGTGGCAGTATTTTACTTTCTACCCGAACGTTGTCAGGCACGAATTCCAGATTGTGATTTCCGTGGTGTCCTCCGCGCTTATCGCGCTTATTTTCGGCTTGTCGGCTAAGGCGGTTTATAGACTGATTTGTTCAATCGCCGACGCCACACTCAGGCTGAAGGAAAGGGTGGGCGCGCGCGGCATTGTGGCAGCCGTTCTCGGGCTTGTCGCTGCAGGCGTGCCCGTTATGGTGTTTGACGTGATTATTCGCCGCTATGTGGATATTTGGGCGGTGCGGCTGCTCACAGATATACTCATGTATATATTAAGCGCAGCCGGCTGCTGTGTGGGCTTTACCAAGTGGCTTAACATGGGCGGTGCGGACAAGGCGGAAAAAGCAAAAAATGCGGATAATGCCGACGGGGCGGAAAAAACATACAGACCCTTGCCGGCAGTAGGGTATCTGCTTTCCGCCGAATGCTTTGCCGACGAGCGCGTGATTACCGCAGTCAACACTCTCATCAACGTAAAGGTATGTGACGGCGCGTACAAGGCGCTCTGCTTGTATCACGAAGGCGGAAGTGACGCGGCAAGGCTTATGGACGCGCTTATTAAAAGCGGCAAGCTATCTGTGATTGCCGGCAAGGACTTTGACGGCGCGGAAGGCTACGAGCTTATGGAAAAGCAGCTTGCCAATAATAAGAGGTTAAGACTGATATCGCGCTCTGGCGAAATGTCGCTTTCCGCTTTTACTCAGCCCACAGCCGAAATGAAGAACGCTTTATCACACGCCAACGAACGCGAACGGGTATTTGGGTTTGCGGAATAAGACCGCGTGTCCGGCATTATCGGGCTAATTATAATTGACAAATATCGCCGAGTGTTATATACTTTAGAATGTAGTAGTATTTGGGAGCGAAGCTTGAACACACGAGGCAGATACGAAAGCAAGGTGCAAAAAATAGGTCTGTCGTTGGACGCGTTTTCGACGGGCTGTCTTGTCATGTTCCTGCTGCTCTTTGTGCCGTACGTTTCGGCAGGCGATAATTTGGTTATGTGGTTTTTGCCGCTTACGTGTATCGTGCCATTTGTCGTCATGCCGATAGTGTATATGATTATTCACAGGTTTGATACGCTGCTGTTCGGCAGATATCACCTGTGCATGCCGCTGTCCGCTTTTGCCGCCGCGCCCTTTTTTGTAATAGCGTGGAGCGCAAGCGGAGCGGGCGGAGCAAAAAGCCTGTTGCTGTTTTTCAGCGTTCTTTTGTTTATTTCAATGATAATGATCTACCGCTACTGCGCGTTTTCCGTGCGCGCCCGGCTGAGCAATATCGGCATTGTGGACAGGTTTCTTTTTTACGACGTATTTTGCGCAGTGGGCTGCGTGGCGGCTGTGGGCGCGTTTGCCGGGTTTTTGCATTATGACGGCAGCACCGCGCACATTAACACCGCGTACGTAATGGGCGGCGTTGCCGTGCTGCTTGCGCTCATTCAGTATCTTATAACGTTTTACAATATTCCGCGCCTCGGCGGACGGCGCGTGGAAAGCATAAAAAGCGTGTTTGCTGCCTTTTACTCCGGTATGGACGTAAAGCTGTATCTGTCCGCATTGCTCTTTGAGGCGGCGTTTGCAACCTGTGCGGCGCTGCTCGTTTACTTTGCCGTCACGCTGGACGTGGGGATTTACGGCATTATCGGAGTTGCCGCCACAGTTATAGCGGTCTTTGGCGTGTTTGCCTGCCTTTGCGCCAAGCTTGTCGTGCACAGGAGCATGCTGCTTTCGATTATGAACGTTGTGTACATCGTCCTGTCCTGCGGCGCGCTTACACTGCTTGCCGCATTCGGAAAGCCGGGCGGCGGAACGCTTGCCGGACTTATAATCTCGGCGGCCATTGTGGGCGTAGGCGGAGCGGCGGCGGTAAGACAGACCAAGCTGCGCCTTATCACCGTAAAGCCGCGCGTCACCACCGGCACGGTGTTTATTCTGTCCGAGCTAACCATGCTTGCCGCGGCGGGCATTGCCATGCTGGTGGCTGCGATTGTCGCCACCGTGTTTAACGCTACGCTGTCAGTCACGGCGTTTATTTACGGCTTTGCTTCTGCCGTGCTGCTTGCCACAGCGGCGCTTATCCTGTGCGTTTTGCCGAGCAAGCGCGTCGGACCAGAAACCACTTACGCGCCGACAGTCAATCATACCGCAACTCGTGCGCCTACGGACGTTACGCACGCATAAAAAGTAATTACTTTGCGCTCATGCGCCAAAAGGAGATAAAATGAAAACCGACATCGAAATAGCTTACGAGGCTAATCCCAGTCCCATCGAGGAAATCGCAAAAAAGCTGAATATCACCGATATCTATCGTTACGGCGATTATGTGGCTAAGGTCAAGCCCGTCGATAAGCCCAAAGCGAAGATAATCCTTGTCACGGCTATAAATCCCACTCCGGCAGGCGAGGGTAAGTCCACCGTGTCCATAGGGCTTGCGGACGGCATGAACAAAATAGGCAAAAAGACAGCCCTTGCGCTTAGAGAGCCCTCGCTCGGTCCGGTTTTCGGCATGAAGGGCGGAGCGACCGGCGGCGGCATGGCGCAGATACTTCCCATGGACGACATCAATCTGCATTTTACCGGCGACCTCCACGCGATAACCGCCGCCAACAATCTGCTGTGCGCCATGATAGACAACAGCATTTACTTCGGCAATCCGCTCAAAATTGCCAAGGTCACATTTAACCGCTGTATGGACTGCAACGACCGCGCGCTTCGCTCTATCGTTGTCAATGCCGGTTCGGGCGCGCGCGACGACGCGTTTAACATTACCGCCGCCAGCGAGATTATGGCGACGCTGTGCCTTGCCTCCGACTTTGACGACCTGAAGGCGCGCCTCGGCAGAATAATCGTAGCGTACGATTACGATGGCAAGCCGGTGACGGCAGGCGACCTAAATGCCAACAACGCCATGGCGGTGCTTTTAAAGGACGCGGCAAAGCCCAACCTTGTACAGACGCTTGAGGGTACGCCCGCGTTTGTTCACGGCGGACCGTTTGCCAATATAGCGCACGGCTGCAACTCCGTAATCGCGACCAAGACCGCCGCAAGCTACGCCGATTACGTCGTGACCGAAGCCGGATTCGGCGCGGACCTCGGCGCGGAGAAGTTCTTTGACATCAAGTGCCGCACTTCCGGCATACGCCCGTCCGCAACCGTCCTTGTCGCGACAATCCGCGCGCTTAAGTACGGCGGAAACGGCGACCTTTCCGTCGGCATGGGCAATCTTATAAAGCATATAGAAAACCTGACCAAGGTATTCGGTCAGAACGTAGTTGTCGCCATAAACAAGTTTACCGACGATACCGAGGAGGATATAGCATCCGTCAAGTCCGCGGTCAAAAAGGCGGGCGCAACTGCGGTGCTGTGCGAGTGCTGGGCAAAGGGCGGCGCGGGCGCCGTCGAGCTTGCCAAGGCCGTTGTGGAGGCCGCAAAGGGCGCGCCTAAGCTTACGTTCAGCTATGACGACAACGACACCGTAACCGAAAAGGTGCAAAAGGTGGCAGAAAAGGTTTACGGCGCAAAGAACGTCGTGTGGTCGGCAAAGGCCAAGAAAAGCCTTGAAAAAATGTTGCCGCTCGGCGTTGATAAGCTTCCCGTGTGCGTTGCTAAAACGCAATACTCTCTGTCCGACGATCCCAAAAAGCTCGGCCGTCCCGAGGGCTTTACCGTAACAGTCAGAGACGTTCAGTATCGCGCAGGCGCAGGATTTGTCGTTATTATCGCAGGCGATATCATGCTTATGCCGGGGCTCCCCAAGGTCCCCAACGCCGTCGGTATGACGATTGACAACGACGGAAAAATAAGCGGACTGTTTTAATTAATAGTTAATAGTTAAGAGTTCAGAGTTAAGAATTGAAATAAGGATGAGATTCTTCGCTTAGCTCAGAATGATAAAAACAATCTAAACCATTTTTCGGAGCAAACTATGGACTTAGACAAAATCTCTCCCTCCAACTTTATCGAGGACATAATCTACAACGACTTAAAAAGCGGCAAGATAAAAAACGTAGTTATGCGTTTTCCGCCCGAGCCCAACGGCAGGTTGCACATAGGCCATGCCAAGGCGGCGTGCTTCAACTTTACCACCGCCAAAAAGTACGGCGGCAAGTGCAATCTGCGCTTTGACGACACCAACCCCGTCAAGGAGGACGCCGACTTTTGCGACCAAATCCTTAACGATATTAGGTGGTTGGGCTTTGAGCCGGCGGGCGTGTACTACGCATCCGAGTACTTTGAATACATGTACGACTGCGCGATAACTCTGATAAAGAAGGGCCTTGCGTACGTGGACGAAAGCACGCCCGACGAGATAAGGGCTATGCGCGGCACGCTTACTTCGCCCGGTACATTGTCCCCGGCGCGCAACCGCTCCGTCAAGGAAAACCTTGCTTTGTTTGAAAAAATGAGAAGCGGCGTTGTTCCCGACGGCGGCATGGTGCTTCGCGCAAAAATAGATATGGCGTCGCCCAACATGAACATGCGCGACCCCGTGGTGTACAGGGTGCTTCACACTCCGCACCACCGCACAGGCGACAAGTGGTGCATCTATCCCATGTACGATTTTGCGCACCCCTTGGAGGACGCGGTGGAGGGCATTACGCACAGCTGCTGCAGTCTGGAGTTTGAAGATCACCGTCCGCTTTACGACTGGTTTATTGACAACTGCGATACAGAAAACAAGCCGCATCAATACGAGTTTGCCAGGCTTAACATAACCGACACCGTTATGAGCAAGCGGTATCTTAAACAGCTTGTGGACATTGCTGCCGTGGACGGCTGGGACGATCCGCGCATGCCCACGCTGTCCGGGCTTCGCCGCAGAGGCGTGCCGTCTCATGCCATTGTCGCGTTCTGCAACGAGGTGGGCTTGGCTAAGTCTGTCAGCACTGTTGACGGCGCGCAGTTTTACGACTGTGTGCGCGACGAGCTTAACGCAACCGCAAGGCGGTATATGGTAACTCCCGATCCCGTCGAGCTCGATATAGTAAATCTGCCGGACGACTTTTCCGAGGAGATAGAGGTAACAGAGGGCGGCGAATACACCGTGCCGCATCCCACCGCTAACGACCCCGAAAAACGCGAGACGCCTGTTGTCACGCGCAAGATACGGCTTACTCCTCGGCTGTATATCAACCGCGAGGACTTTATGGCGGATCCGCCCAAGGGTTATCACAGGCTTGTGCCGGGCGGTCTTGCGCGGCTTAAAAATTCGTTTATAATCCGCTGCGTGGGATTTGATACCGACGAATCCGGCAAGGTCACAAAAATACGTTGCGAAAAGACCGACGAGGTCAAGGCAAAGGGCGTGATTCAGTGGGTTGATAGAGACTCCGCCGTGGATATTAATATAAATTATCTTTCCGCAATCGTGCCGGACGGCGAGGGCGAATTCACCGACAGAATAGATAATAACTCGCTTGTCGTCGGCTCTGCCAAGGCGGAAAAGGGCGTCAAGGACCTATCGGTGGGCGAGGGTGTGCAGTTCTTCCGCATAGGCTACTTCGCGCGCGACAGCAAGGATACTGATTCTTTTAATCGTGTGGTGGAGTTGAAATCCAGCTATAAAGCGTAGTATGTGTTTTACGTTGTGCATTTGACGAAAATAAAAGGAGAAAATTTATGAAAATTCTTGTTACAGGCGGAAGCGGATTTATAGGCAAAGCGTTTATCAAAACCTATAAAAAGACGTTTGATATCGTCGCGCCCTCGCAGGAGGAAATGAATCTTTTAGACGCGCGCTCGATAAACAAAGTGTTTGCTTCGCACAAGTTTGACGCTGTGGTGCATCTTGCGGGGCTTCCTGCGGCAGGCGGCGAAACACCGCTCGAGGCCGACAATCTTATCATGTTCAAAAACATTCAGTATCTCGCTATTGCGCACGGCGTGAAAAAGCTTATCACTGTGGGCGAGGGCGTGGAATTCGATACCTCGCAGCCGATAGTGGATTACACCGAGGACATGTTCGGCAAGGTCATTCCGCAGGACGGCTACGGGCTGGGCAGATACCTCATCAACCTTTTGGCAAGCAAGGACAAAATAACGACCGTGCTTCGTCTTTTTGAGGTTTACGGCGTGGGCGGCACCCAGTACCCGATCAACAAAATCGTGACGGCGGCAAGCCGCGGCAAAGCCAAAATAGTTATCGACCGCGATCGCGTGGTAAGCGCCATATCGGTGGACGACGCGGTCAAGGCGATTGCGGCGTTTATCATGCGCGACTATCCTAAGGGCGACTACAACCTTGTAGCCGGCGACAAGATGAGCTATGTGGAAATTGCCAAGACGGTTAAACGCATTCTGCGCCGTGAGGGCGGCGATATAGAGATAGTGGTAAAAAACCCGACGCCGCTACCCGAATACAGCGCGAGCAACGCCAAGCTTTTGGAGGTGGTTCCCATGAGCATAACCTCCATGCAGAGCGGCGTAAAAAAGCTGTACGAACAACTGAAAAAGTAAGTTGACAGTGCCCGGACCCGCAAGGTTTTATGGGCGTTAAATGACGTGATGCTACGTCAAAGCGCGCTTGCCGTACGCTTGAATCATGTACGACTTCGCGCACTTTTCCTTGCCTGACGCCACTTTCCGTTCCATAAAACTGCAGGGCACTCAAACGCCGTAAATAATAATTATTAAATGTGGCGTTTGAGCTTGCGGAGCCCGACCACTCTCAACCTTGACCTACTATATTATATAACATTGGAGATGTTTAATTATTATGAAACTGACAAGCGACGAGCTCAGAAAAAAATGGATTGACTTTTTTAAGGCGCGCAACCATACGCCCATTTCTTCGGCTTCGCTCATTCCCGAAAACGACCCCACGGTGCTGTTTACCACGGCGGGCATGCATCCGCTTGTTCCCTACCTTTTGGGTCAGCCGCACCCTGCGGGCAAAAGACTTTGCGACACGCAAAAGTGCGTGCGTACAGGCGATATAGACGAGGTGGGCGATAGCGCCCACTGCACCTTCTTTGAGATGCTGGGCAACTGGAGCTTAGGCGACTACTTTAAAAAAGAAATGGTGCCTTGGAGCTATGAGTTTTTGACTGAAGTGCTTAAGCTGAGCCCCGACAGGCTTGCCGTCACCGTGTTTGAGGGCGACAGCGATTGTCCGCGCGATAACGAAACCGCCGAGCTTTGGGAAAAGTGCGGCATAAAAAAGGAGAATATCTTCTTCCTCGGCAAAAAGCATAACTGGTGGGGCCCGGCGGGTCAGACCGGTCCGTGCGGTCCCGATACCGAAATGTTCTTTGATACGGGCAAGCCCAAGTGCTGTGACACTTGCTCGCCGGCGTGCGATTGCGGCAAGTACGTAGAGGTGTGGAACGACGTGTTTATGCAGTTCAATAAGAACGCGGACGGGTCGTTTAGTCCTCTAAAGCAAAAGAACGTTGACACCGGCATGGGTTTAGAGCGCGCGCTTATGAACGTGCAGGGTCTTGCTTCCGTGTACGATACCGACGTGTTTGTACTCATCGTAAAAAAGATAGAGGAGCTTTCCGGCAAGTCTATTGCGGATGAAAACTGCGTCAAGGCCATCCGAGTGGTTGCCGACCATATCCGCACCGCCACGTTTATTTTGGGCGACGAGCGCGGCGTGACGCCGTCCAACGTCGATCAGGGCTATATTTTGCGCAGGCTGCTTCGCAGGGCTATCAGATACGGATCCGGGCTTGGACTTAAAGCAGGCGACTATTCGGCTGTAGCGTGCGTGGTGGTGGATAAGTATAAGGATACCTATCCGGAGCTTGAAGCCGCGCGCGAAAAGATTGTGCATGAGATTGACGAAGAGCAGGCGCGGTTTGAAAAAACGCTTGAAAACGGAATAAAGGAATTTGAAAAGCTATGCAAGTATTTGCAGTCCGACGTTATACCCGGAAAGTCGGCGTTTAGGCTTTACGACACATACGGCTTTCCGCTGGAGATGACGATTGAGCTTGCCAAGGAGCGCGGCTTTAAGGTGGACGTGGAAGGGTTTAACGCTAAGTTCGCCGAGCACCGCGAAAAGTCCCACGCAGGCGCCGAACAGCGCTTTAAGGGCGGACTTGCGGATACAGGCGAGCTTACCGCACGGCTTCACACCGCTACGCACCTCATGCACCAAGCGCTTAAGGAAGTGCTTAACGACCCCACGGTCAATCAGCGCGGCTCCAATATCACGCCCGAACGGCTTAGATTTGACTTTTCGTTCGGCAGGGCGATGACGCCGGAGGAAGTAAAGGCGGTAGAGGACAAGGTCAACGCGGCGATTGCTGCGGACGTTCCCGTCACCTGCGAGGAAATGACTGTGGAGGAGGCCAAGGCACAGGGAGCTGTCGGTTTGTTCACAAGTAAGTACGGGGAAAAGGTTAAGGTCTACACCATGGGGAGCTACAGCAAGGAAATCTGCGGCGGGCCTCATGCTTCGCATACCGGCGAGCTCGGACACTTTAAGATTTTAAAGGAGCAGAGCAGCAGCGCAGGCGTAAGAAGGATTAAAGCGGTTTTAGAATAATTAAGAATTAAGAATGCAAAATGAGGGCGGAATTATGGCGGTAAAGAATCCCCATCATTTCGACCGAAGCGAGCTTGCGAGCGAAGCGGAGAAATCCAGGCGAAGCCGCACAATTCTTAAAAGAGCGTGAAGCGCAACCTATATTGTTATTTATTATCTTTTATCTCTTATCTCTTATTTAAAAAGGAACATTTATGAACCACAACGAGATAGAAAGAAAATGGCAGGGTATTTGGAACGATACCGGCATCAATACCTTTAACGAGAACGCAGGCGGCGAGAAGCATTACGTGCTGGAAATGCTGCCGTATCCGTCGGGCGCGCGGCTGCACATGGGGCATTGGTACAATTACGGTATTGCCGACTCCTACGCGCGGTTTATGCGCATGAAGGGCAAAAACGTGTTTCAGCCCATGGGCTTTGACGCGTTCGGTCTGCCTGCCGAAAACTATGCCATTAAGACGGGCGTTCACCCCAAAACCTCCACCGATCAAAACATAGAAACAATGGAGCGTCAGCTTAAGGATATGGGCACCATGGTCGACTGGGATCACGAGTTCCGTACCTGCGCGCCCGATTATTACAAGTGGACGCAATGGCTGTTTTTGCAGCTCTACAAAAACGGGCTTGCCTACCGCAAAAAGGCGCCCGTCAATTACTGTCCGTCCTGTCAGACGGTCATAGCCAACGAGCAGGTTGTAGACGGCAAGTGCGAGCGCTGCAAGACCGAGGTCGTTCACAAGGAAATGACCCAGTGGTTCCTTAAAATCACTGACTACGCCGAAAAGCTTTTGGACGGCATAGACGCGCTCGATTGGCCGGAAAAGACCAAAACAATGCAGCGCAACTGGATAGGAAAATCGGTGGGCGGCGAGGTCATATTCGACCTTGACAAACCCAAGGGCGACGTAAAAAGCATAACCGTATTCACCACGCGCGCGGACACGCTGTTCGGCGTAACGTACGTAGTTCTTGCGCCGGAACACCCGTACGTGGACAAGATTGTCACCAAGGAGCAACGCGCCGCGGTGGAGGCTTACGTGACTTTAGCCGCCAAACAAAGCGAAATAGAGCGCACCTCCACCACAAAGGAGAAGACAGGCGTGTTTACGGGCGCGTACTGCATCAACCCGATAAACGGTGAAAAAGTACCCGTCTTTATCGCCGATTATTGCCTTTCCACCTACGGTACCGGCGCGGTGATGGGCGTTGCCGCGCACGACACGCGCGACTACGCGTTTGCCATAAAAAACAATATGCGGATTAAGCGCGTGATAAAGGGTGATGAAGCGAGCGACGATTTACCTTTTACCGAGTACGGCACCATGATTAACAGCGGCGAGTTTGACGAGCTCACGAGCGAAGAGGGCAAGTGGGCGGTGCTCGAAAAGCTGCAAAAAATAGGCCACGGCGGCAAAAAGACAAACTACCGCATGCGCGACTGGTCGGTATCCCGTCAGCGGTACTGGGGCGCGCCTATTCCAATGATATATTGCGAGCATTGCGGCGAGGTGCCGGTGCCGGAGAAGGATCTTCCCGTGGTGCTGCCGCCTGACGTTAACTTTACGCCGGACGGAAAGTCACCGCTGACAAGGTGTGAAGACTTTGTAAACACCGTTTGCCCGATTTGCGGAAAACCTGCGCGGCGCGAGACGGACACGCTGGACACCTTTGTGTGCTCTAGCTGGTACTATCTGCGCTATCCCGACGCGCACAATGATAAAGTGCCGTTCGATAAGAAAACGGTTAACAAGATGCTGCCCGTCGACTGCTATGTGGGCGGCGCGGAGCATGCTTGTACGCACCTATTGTATTCGCGGTTTATTACCAAGGTTCTGCACGACCTCGGTTACTTGGATTTTGACGAGCCGTTTAAGCGGCTTGTGCACCAGGGCGTTATATTAGGCCCCGACGGCTACCGCATGAGCAAGACGCGCGGCAATGTTATCTCCGCCGACCCTATTATAGAAAAGTACGGCTCGGACGCGCTTAGATTATATCTTATGTTCGGCTTCGATTACACCGAGGGCGGACCGTGGTCGGACGGCGGCATTACGTCCTGCGCCAAGTTTATGGACAGGATCGAGCGGCTTGTAGAGGAAGTCAAGGACCAAAAGGCGGTGGACACGGGCGATCTCGATTACGAGCTTAACTACTGCATAAAGGAAGTCGCCAAGGACATTCCCGAATTCGGCTTTAACACCGCGGTGGCGCGGCTTATGGAGCTTGTAAACGCAATGTATAAGTACCGCACCTCGGAGGGCTATAACCCGTCGTACTTAAAGCACGTGCTTACCGTTTTGGTAAAGGTTATGGCGCCGCTTGCTCCGCATTTTTGCGAGGAGCTAAACGAGATGATGGGCGGAAAAAAATCTGTCTTTTCAGAGAGCTATCCCGTCTGCGACGAGAGCAAGCTTGTTAAATCCGCCACAGAGTATGCAGTACAGGTAAACTCCAAGATACGCTGCAAGGTGGTTTTGCCGCAGGGCTTAAGCCGCGAGGATATAGAAAAGGCGGCGCTTGACAGCGCGGAAGTCAAGGAAATCTTGAACGGCGTAAAACCTGTAAAGGTGATTGTCATTCCCGAACGGCTTATCAATTTTATAGTAAAATAGAAAAATCGACGGCTCATTAAGCCGTCGATTTTTATGTATAGTGTAGTAATTAATTAGTAAGGCTTCTGCCTAAGTTGTACGCGTCGCGTACGTATTGAGATTTGGCGGTCATGTCGGGCGTGCCGCAGCCCCTGCCGAGTATCATGCCTTTGTCGGTAAAGTGCATATATTGCACAATCGCCCTATATTGCGATACAAGCGGCTCAAAGCCTCGGTCCTCGGGGTTCCAGGCAACTGCAATCAATGCCGACTTCATACTCTTTTTTTGTAACGGGGTGGTAAACGAGCAAAAGCGGTCGAGTACCGTTTTTAGCTGTGCCGTCATGCCGTAATAATATATGGGCGTGGCAAAGACGATCATGTCCGCGGAAAGTATGTGCCCTTTAACCTTTTCCATCTCGTCGTTGCTTGCGCACTGACCGTTGTACCCACAGCGTAAGCATCCCACGCACGGCCGTACCGCAAGCCTTGTGGTGTCTATCATGCCGACGACGTGTCCTGCCTCTCTGGCGCCACGCATAAAATAATCGGCAAGCAAATTAGTCGAACCTTTTTGGTTGTAGCTTCCTGTCAAAACTATAATCTTCACGGTATTTCTCCTTGAATACGATTATTTTACCAACTTTGTGCACGTTTGTCAATATAAATCGACATAATTAGTTTAGAGTTAAGAGTTAAGTGTGAAAAAGTAAAAATCCCGACCGCCGAGCGGTTGGGATTTTTGGCGTTCCCGGCGCGACTTGAACGCGCGACCTTCCGCTTAGGAGGCGGACGCTCTATCCAACTGAGCTACGAGAACATGATACTGTAATGTAAGTGTAGCACATCCGCCCGAATTTAGTCAAGCAATTTGCGATACGGTCTTACGCTTGACAGTATCATTCGATTGTGATAAAATAAATATTAAGGTTTTTATTGGTAAATATCAACCTTATTATTAAATCCGAATTCTCCGAAGGAGTCATTATGCAGGGTTGGATGATATCGTTAATCGTTGTTGCGGCGGTCATTTTGCTTGTAGCAATAGCGTATTTGGTGGGAATGCTCATCTTTGTTCACGCAATTTTGGGCAAGCGTAAAGAGCTTAGCGAAAAGCAAAAACAGAAAAAAGGATACTCTGCGGATAGATACGGCGTCGATCCTGTGTGGTTTGACTTTGTAGCTTCCACAACCGCGCAAGCCACGATTACGGCGTACGACGGAGTTAAGCTTGGCGCGAGAATCATTCGCCAAAAGGAAAGCACCGGCAGGGTCGCAATTTGCTGTCACGGCTACGGCGCGACGCTGTCCTCCACGCAGGTTCAAGCCAAAATGTTTTACGACCGCGGCTTTGATGTGTATATGCTTGCCATGCGCGGACACAAGGGCTCGGGCGGCAAAGTGGGTATGGCGTGGATAGACCGCTTTGACCTTGCGCGCTGGATCGATAGGGTAATAGAAGACTACGGCGACAGCGTGCAGATAGCGTTGTTCGGCGTTTCCATGGGCGGCTCGACCGTTATTTCTTACGCCGGTATGGACCCCAAACCGCAAATCAAGTGTGTGATAGACGACTGCGGATTTTCCTCGCAGTACGACGAATATATGGCATGCCTTAAAGCCGCGGCGCTGCCTAAGTGCGCCATTCACTTATTTGCCCCGGGCGTAAAGCTGGTTCACGGCTACTCCATTTACGACGCGGATATTACTAAGCTTGCCGCGGCTATGACGCTTCCTGCGCTGTTTTTCCACGGCGCCGAAGACAGCTTTGTGCCGTTTGCGCTCGGAGAGAAGCTGTTTAACGCGTGCGCCTCGCCGGAAAAGAGCTTTGTCGCCGTCGAAGGCGCGGAGCACAGCCTTGCATACATGACCGACAAGGAAAAGTATATCGCCGCATTCACCGAGTTTATAGATAAACACATAGACGGAAGCGCGCTCGTCCACGACCCGTCCGAATACGAAGAATACCTCGCCGCAAAGCAGCAGGCGGAAAATGAGGCGAAGCAGCAAGCGCAGCAGGCCGAACAGACAGAGCAAGCAGAGCAAGCTTCTGAAGAGCAGGAGCCTGCGGAAGAGTCCGCCGAAACTGCGCCTAACGAAGAACAGTCGGAAACGCCATCGGAGGGCGACGCTGAAAAGCAGCCTAATGAAGAGCCGACAGAGGAAAACGCAGAAAGCGTCGCGCCGACCGAGAATGCCGCGCCGCCTGTGGATGCGCTGGATGATTAGCTAGTTAAGAGTGCAGAGTTAAGAGTTATGGCGGCGGGACCGCCATTAAGTCGATTTTTCGCTTCGCTCGAAATTATAAAGAATACAATGTTCCACAAAAGGCGCCAAAAGGCGCTTTTTTGGTGCTTTACAAATTATTTTAGTATAGTATATTGAGGACATACATATGTCAGTAAAGCCGTGTTAGACTGCGCTTATAAAAAATTAATCGGAGGTGAGTATGTCTAATATCGGACGCAAAATTATCAGAGCTATAATACTTATAAATCCGCTGCTTTACGGATTGCAGGACAAAATAGAAAAGGAACAGGAGACGATTATTGCCGATATGATATCGCCTGCCGACAAGGTTGTAAAAAAGCTTATCGAGCTTGACAACAGGCGAATAGACTTGTGTAACCTTAAGGTGCTTTACGGGTTTATAGAGCGAGGGCTTGGGGAGAAATTCGAGCTATTGCGCTCCTGCGCGTTTTCCGGCATAAACTGCAATCTTTACTCGCTTGCCGAAAAGCAAATAGAAAACGCCGGCTACACCGCCGAGCGTTGCAACGAGGAATTCGGCTATCTGTTTAAAATGCTCAAGCACAAAGGACGCATAAAAAAAGTACTTAAAAAAACGCAAGAGAACAAACTTGACTGTTCCGCATATAAATGGACTTCGGTGTAGTGTTGCTTCTTTCAAGCAGAAAACAGCATTGACAAAGCAAAAGAAGGAATGATATAATGGGTGCAGGAGGAATACCAAGTGGCGGAGTGGTGAAAGTGCATGGACGCAGAGGTGATTTGCCTATAGTAACTACACATATAAACTCAAGGTATGATTTATATGTCGATGGGATAAAAGTCCAAAGCCGTTGGTTTGATGCTAATGGATTGGCTATACGTAACAGAGATTTTAACCATCAAGATGCGCACAATAATCATGAGTTTCCGCATGACCATTCGTGGTATTATAAAGGCGAATATGTTGATAAACATGGACAGTCGCGCATTCTACCGGAGCGAGATGAGGAGCCTGATCCAAATGGACCGGACTATGTAAATTTTCCGAGTGAGGATGTATAAATATGGAAAAGAAATATAATCCAAACGAATTTAATAATGCGGTGCCTTGTGAAGTATGTGGCGGACTTACCTTTGCGGACGATTATGGAAATACAGACAGGTGTCCTAATTGTGGGTGGAAGAGCAACGGCGATAGTGAATTTTATGAGGAATGTTACGGTATAAGCTATCCTATGCTCGTTCCGCTTTCTCGAGCGCAAAAACAATATAAGGCAGGGAAAAAATTTAAAGCGACATTTGAAGACTTTATTAACGGGTTGAAGTTTTATGCCGAAATGCTTTTTTGGCATAATGGGAAAGTTTACGAGGTTTTTCGCAGAAACGGTGGTGTGGTTTTAGCTAGTAAAGAGTTTGAACAAAATTTTATCTCGACAGATGAGTTTTATGAAAAAGCCAATATCAACGGACGTTTACTCAAAGACTTTTGGGATGAGGTGGTTCATCCGTGCTTTATGTTTTGCGGTGATGAACACGACTACGACTTTCCGCCCGAGGATTGACAATATGAAAGAATTAACCGAATATGAAATTCAAAAGGCAAAGCATAAACGCCTTTTGGTGCGCAACGAATATCGCGGCACAGGCAAGTACGATATTCCGATTGTGCGCAAACAGCAAATAGACTTACACAAGATTAAGTTTTTGGACTATACCAAAGCAAAAATAAACGACGGAAAGAATGCAGACAAAACGCTGCATTTTTTCATGCACGATTGGAAGTTCGATAAGGTGTATAATAAGCCCGACGACGAGTTGGAAAAACTCAAACAATACTATGCGTTACTTACGCCTGACTTCAGTTTGTTTACAGATATGCCGCTTGCGTTGCAGATAGAAAGCGTGTTCAAAAACAGGTGGTGCGGTGCATATTGGCAAAGCCGAGTTTATTTTAAACAATTAATAAATCGACACCCGGACGGAGCTATTTTAAACTACGGCAACTAATCGTTTTTTGGCTTTTTAAACAGGTAGTACATGATAAAGGGGACGGGAATGCACAAAGCCACGATAAAGATTATCGCGGCGGTGGTGGGCATGCCGTCATCCTCGGTTATTTGCGGCGTTGTGTCTGTGGGAACATCGGGTTGGTCCTCTGGTTCCTTTTCTATAATATTAGGCGGAATGTCGTCCGCTTTTACATGCGCGTAATATACGTAGCCGCGCTTGCCGTTTGCGCTTACGTAATACCATTCCGTGCCGGCGCCGCCAACGAGCGCGTCGCCGTGGATAGATCCGTACAATCTGCCGCTTGCGTTGCTGTTTAGCACCTCCAGCACCTCCGCGGATTTTTTGGGCGCGGCGCGTAATCGCACCGGCTGACCGTCGTTGTCGCAGGTGAACTTAGCGGTTTTTTCGTACTTGGTTACGGGGGTGTAGTCAACCGCCGTTACATCGTTCGCCTTTACGTACCCGTCAAGGTCGTCGTACGTGACCTTAATATATCCGTCCGGTGCGTCGGCATCGCTTTGCAGCACAAAGTAGCCTGCAGGGAGAAAAACAATCTCCTCCATGGCGGAGTTATACAGCATTGTATTGGACGGCATAAAGAAGAATGTTAGCGCCGCCATTACCGAAAACAGAGTCATACGCCATTGTATGATAGCGTTTTTCTTGAGCGGACTTTTGACAAGTTTTGTCGTATCGAGCGAAAAGGGGGAGAAAAAATTTGCGAAGTATTATACAAAGCATTTTGCGCATAGAGCGCGAGCAAAAACGCAGATACGACAACAACGCGCTCATGCGCTACAACACCGACAAGGTGCACGTCAAGCAGATGGAGTTTCACAAGTGCCCTAAGCGCAACCGCTGGGTGTTCGGCGGCAACCGCACCGGCAAGACCGAGTGCGGCGCGGTGGAAGCGGTGTGGCTGGCGCGCGGCATTCATCCGTACAAGCAAAACAAGCGCACGGACGGCTGGGTGGTGTCTCTGTCGCGGCGTGTTCAGCGCGAGGTGGCTCAAAAAAAGATTCTGCACTATCTTAACCCTGACTGGATAGCGGATATAGTCATGGAAAGCGGAAAGAGTCAAAACCCGTCCGGCGGCATAATCGACTACATTTCCGTCAAAAACGTTTTCGGCACGATAAGCACCATAGGCTTTAAGACGTGCGAGGCCGGACGCGATAAGTTTGCGGGCGCAAGCCTTGATTACGTTTGGTTTGACGAGGAGCCGCCCGAGGACGTCTATGACGAATGCGCCATGCGCGTGGTGGACAAAAAGGGCTTGCTGTTCGGCACGATGACGCCGCTGCTCGGACTCACATTCGTGTACAAGCGCATTTATCTGAACAGTCAGAACGACCCAGAGGTGTGGCACATCTTTATGGAGTGGGCGGACAATCCGTACCTAGACCGCGAGGAGGTGGAGCGCGTGTCCGCCGCAATGACGGACGCCGAGCGTGACGTCAGGCGGTTTGGGCGGTTTGTCGACGCAAAGGGCGCCGTATATACCGAGTTTGACGAGCGCGTGCACGTTATTCCGTCGACGACGGTTATTCCGCCCGATTGGCAGGATAGGCTGTCCATAGACCCCGGGCTTAACAATCCGCTGTCCTGTCACTGGTACGCGGTGGATTACGACGGCAACGTTTACGTGGTGGCGGAGCACTTTGAAGCGGGGCGGACCGTCGATTACCATGCGCGCGAGATAAAGCGGATAAGCGAGGAGCTTAACTGGCACACCGACCGCGAGGGAAGGCTTGAGGCGCTTATAGACAGCGCGGCGTCGCAGCACACGCTGAATGCGGACAAGTCGGTTGCGGAGCTTTTTTGCGACATCGGTATACTCGCCGACACGCGCGTCAACAAGGATTTGTTCAGCGGCATAAACCGCGTCAAGCAATATCTTATGACGGACGGACGCCCACGCTTATTCATATTCGACCGCTGCGTCAATCTTATTCGCGAGCTCAAAAGCTATCGCTGGGGGGACGGCGACAGACCGGTCAAGACTGACGATCACTGTCTGGACGAGCTGAGATATTACC
>JAFLVH010000018.1 GCA_022508365.1 Clostridiales bacterium
AATAAATACTTTACTTTGCTCACATACAAGTGTATAATGATAGGTGGTAATATAATAGATATTATATCATATTACTCAATAATTGTAAATACTTATCGGAGGAGTATCATGAACGATTTGTTGAAATCTGTACGCGAAAAGGCAAAAAGCCTAAAAAAGACCATCGTCCTTGCCGAGGGCGAGGAGCCGCGTATCATCACCGCCGCGGCCGAAGTTCAGGCAGAAGGCATTGCCAAAGTAGTATTAATCGGCAATCCCAACGTCATCAAGCAAAAATGCCCTACGGTCAAGCTTGACGGAGTAAAGATAATCGACCTTAACAATACGGATGTCGAGCCGTATGCCGAGCTATTGTATGAGCTTCGCAAGGCAAAGGGCATGGATATGGATACTGCGCGCAAGCTCGCACATAATCCGCTGTACTTTGGCGTGCTTATGGTAAAGCGCGGAGAGGCCGATGGCATGGTTGCAGGATCTGTCAACGCAACGGGTGACGTACTGCGTCCGGCTCTTCAAATTATCAAGACCGCGCCCGGCATAAAAACGGTCAGCTCGTGCTTTATCATGTGCCTCGACAAAAATTCCAAGTACGGCGAAAACGGCATAATGGTATTCGGCGATTGCGCTGTCAATCCCAATCCGGACATTCAGCAGCTTGCCGATATCGCCATCGCTTCGGCAGATACCGCTGTTGCGATTACCGGTATTTCTCCCAAGGTAGCGCTGCTTTCTTATTCCACAAAAGGCTCTGCAAAAGGCGAACTTGTTGACAAGGTAACCGCTGCGCTCGAGCTTGTTAAGGCCGCTCGTCCCGACCTCAGCGTGGACGGAGAATTGCAGGCAGATGCTGCGCTTGTGCCCACCGTTGCGGAGCTTAAAGCTCCCGGCAGCGCCGTTGCAGGCAAAGCAAACGTGTTGATTTTCCCCGATCTTCAGGCGGGAAATATCGGTTACAAGCTTGTTCAGCGTCTTGCGGGCGCCGAGGCAATAGGCCCTATTTGCCAGGGCTTTAACATGCCTGTCAACGACCTGTCAAGGGGTTGCAGCAGTGAGGACGTTGTAAACGTGGTGGCTATGACCGCCTTGCAAAGCACAATTGCCAAATAATGAAGTTTAAAAAGATCACGGTAAATTGCACCTCGGAGACCTCCGATACCGTTTCCTACGCCTTACACGAGGCAGGAAGCATGGGGGAGGTCTTTGAGGACTATATAAATATCAAACAGGTGTTGGACGATAAACGCTGGGACTATGCGGACGCAGGGTTATTTAATCCGACTGACGGCTGCACCGTGTCCGGGTATTTTACCATTGAAACCGCGGAAGACATTGTATTAAAAAGATTGGCTGCGCTTAAGGACTGTGATTTTGCAGACTTTTCTATGCTAAGCGCCACTGTGGAAATAATAGACTCTGCGGAATGGGAAAACGAGTGGAAAAAATACTATAAGCCGTTTAATATCGGCAAAATCGTGATTGTGCCCGAATGGATAGAATACAGTCCTTCTTGCGGAGACGTTAAGGTCACGCTTAATCCCGGTTTGGCATTTGGCACAGGTATGCACGAAACGACTTCCATGTGTGTAGACCTTATGCAACGTATACCGATACAAGACAAGCGAGTTTTGGACTTTGGTTGCGGAAGCGGAATTCTCGGTATTTGTGCTCTTGCGCTTGGCGCAAAGTCTGTGGTGTTTGCCGATACGGACGAGCAGGCGATTACCGCCACACAATACAACTGCGGCATAAACAATATTACAAATCCGGAAATATTCTGCCGGGACGTTCGCGAAATGACCGAACCCGCCGACATTGTCGTGGCAAACATAACAGCCGACGTATTGATAGACGTCATGCCTATAATAAAACAGGCGCTCGGCCCATGCGGATATGCTATAATAAGCGGCATCATTTCCGACAAAAAACAGGTTGTTTTGGACACATACTTAAAAGCTTTTTCGCTTGTTCAACAACAACAGAAAAACGAATGGAGCGCATTTATATTTAAATTATGAGATTTTACTTACCGAGTATAAATAAAACCAATCTCGAACTTACCGGCGAAGCGCACACTCATGCGGCATACGCATTGCGCATACGAGTAGGTGAATATATAACTGTTTTCGATGGGTTGGGGCACGATTATTCCTGCGTAGTCAAGGAGATTAAAAAGGACAAAACCGTACTCGAATTGCTTGACACAGCGGAAAATGTAGGGGAATCCGAGATTTTTGTTACATTATATTTGTCCGTAATCAAGCAGGACAAGTTTGAGCTTGCAGTACAAAAGGCGACAGAACTTGGAGTAAAAAGGATTGTTCCTGTGTATTCCACGTTTACACAGCGCAATGTCAGTTTAAATTACGATAGACTGAATAAAATTGCAATATCCGCATGCGAACAATGCGGACGGAGCCGGGTGCCCGTCATAGAACAAGCGCTCGACTTTGAAGAGCTTTTGGCCCGAACCAAAAACACGTACATGATTTTTCCATGGGAACGCGAAATGCACGGAAATATTAAATCTTATATTGACAAAACAAAAACAGATATTTCCGTATTTGTCGGACCTGAGGGCGGAATAACAGAAGAAGAAAAAATTAAGCTTGCAGAATGCGGCGCTAAATCCGTAACCCTCGGCTCGCGTATTCTTCGCGCGGAAACCGCCGCAATTGCCGCGCTGTCAGTTGTATTTTACGAAATGGGAGAGTGGGTTCTTTGATTATTCGTGTCATTACACTCGGTTGCAAGGTAAATCAATGCGAAAGCGCGTCTATAGTGGCAACGCTTAGATTAAACAACTATTCGGCGTCGGAAGGTTTAGGGCCTGCCGACGTTTATATTTTAAATACATGCTCCGTCACCGCCGAGGCAGACAAAAAATCACGACAGTATATAGCAAAAATGCAGAAGTTAAACCCTAGCTGCAGAATCATCGTAATTGGATGCAGCTCGCAAAATTCTCCCGAAAAGTTCAACAAAAAGAATGTTGTTGCGATAGGCGGTACTACAAATAAATCCGATTTTGTTCTTGACACTATAAAAAGATTATATAATAATATTCATTATAATACTCTATCAGATATAATACTATTAGACAAATCAATAGATAATGTTGAAAAATGTAGGGAATATTGCTATGAAGCGTATCCCATATTTAATAAAACCCGCGCTTTTATAAAAATTCAAGATGGGTGTAATAGGTTTTGTACATATTGTATAATTCCTTATTTAAGGGGTAGAAGCAGATCACGCAGTATACAGGATATAGTCAATGAAATTGATAAAATACAATCTAATGAGGTGGTAATAACCGGTATTGACGTGTCTGAATACGGTAAAGATATCGGGACGGATTTACCGTCACTTTTAGCTTCATTATCTGGCAGGGGAATGCGAATCAGATTGAGTTCATTGGAGTGTGAGGCCGTAAATGAGCCTCTGTTGGATGTAATGGTTAAAGGCGATTATTGCCCGCATTTTCATTTATCGCTTCAGAGCGGCGATAATACGGTATTAAAAACGATGAATAGGCGATACGATACCGATTATTTTTTTAGCAAAGTCCAGCTTATACGAAAATATTTTCCTCTTGCCGGCATTACGACAGACGTCATAGTTGGATTTCCTACCGAAACGGATGAATTTTTTGAAAACAGCTGTAAATTCATATTAAAATGTGAGTTTTCAGACATTCATGTATTTCCATACAGTAAGCGTGATGGCACGCTTGCGGCAAAAAAATACGATACTATCCATCCCGATATAGTTAAACAAAGAGTAAATAAATTGCTTGCTGTTAAGAATGAATTAAAAAAACACTTTATGTGTAAAAATGTGGGCGAGGTTGCACGTGTTTATGTGGAGGATGAGGAGGACGGATATAAAGTGGGATATACGCCCAACTATATAAAGGTATATTCGCATGCTCCATGTGGCGAGATTGTAAATTTGCGTCTGACTTCGCTTAACGGTAATCTCGGAATGTTTGGTGAATAAAGTTTTTGTGTACTCTATCATTGTGGTATTATATTAGATCGTCTATGTAAAATCTATATTCGTTATATACGCACTTAATAGGGGATAAAAAAAGAAAAATGCCGTGCATTTAACCTATCACTTCGCAAAAGACAGCTTTTGCGAAGTAATAATGCTAAAAATAGGGTAAATATTGTTTTGATAGTCCGCATTTATTTTTAATGGTTATTTTTGATAAAGTTTTAATGTTGCCGATTTGCTTATTATAATTGTCCTTCTTTTCTTTAATAATTTATATGTATAACATATAAAAAGATTTAAATACTATTATTATGAAAAAGGCCGTAAAAATTTCGCTTATAGTTGTAGCGGTTTTTGTCGGAACGGTTTTGCTTGCCGTCGGCTTTTTCTTTTTGTTAATAGAGCCTGATGTAACGGTATTCGGCAAAGAAAAACTTAATATGGATAAGCTGAACACATATTCACATTCGATTACTATATTAGATGTGTACGGCAATCCGATTGACGATGCGGTCTATTTTGGCAAGAACAATATATCAGTACAAATAAAAGATTTACCCAAACATACTATAGACGCGTTTATAGCCATCGAGGACAAAAGATTTTATTCTCATCACGGTGCGGATTATCGGCGTATGGCATCAGCGTTTCTATCAAATATAAAATCCGGCGGATTTACGGAAGGTGCGTCCACAATCACGCAACAGCTTATAAAAAATACGCATTTATCAAACGAAAAAACTTTGAAAAGAAAAATCAGCGAAATTCGCCTTGCGAGAAAACTTGAACGTGTATATGACAAAAGCCAAATCTTAGAAAGCTATTTTAACGTTTTGTATTTTGGATCGGGCATTCGCGGCTTGGGCACTGCAAGCCGCGTTATGTTCGACAAATCGGCATCAAATCTGACGCTCGCCCAGTCCGCTGCATTGGCGTCTATTATCAACAATCCGGCTAAATACAGCCCGTATAATAACATAGGAAATTTAACAAAGCGAAAAAATCTTGTGCTTAAGCAAATGTTAAATCAAAAAATGATTACAGATGCGGAGTATCAAAGCGCGGTTGCTGAAAGGCTTAAATTCGGAAATTATAGGAATATTCAATATGTCACCGGAACTCTCAAATCGGCATGCGCTACACTCAACTGTTCCGAAAAAAATCTGTTTTTAAACAGCTATACTATTTGCACTTCCTACGATCCAAAGATTGCTACTGCAGCACAAAACTCATTGCAGAATATCGGCGGCGAATACGACACGCGTATCATTGTGCTTGACAACACATCCGGCGGAATAGCGTGTGATGAAACCAACGTGACTAAATATATAAATCCCTTGCGTTCGCCCGCGTCTACAATCAAGCCGTTCACTTCCTATGCTATCGCTTTGGAATCGGGCATGAATCCCCTGTCGCAGATTGTTGACGAGCCTACGTTATTCGGTGATTATGCTCCCGCCAACTATAAAGGCGTTTATCGCGGCTATATGTCGCTAAACGACTGTCTTAAATATTCCTCTAACATTGCCGCCGTAAAATTGATGAAACAGTTTGGAGTGGAACAGTCCAAATCAATTGCCGAAAGGTTTGGAATTAAATTCGGTCATTCGGACAATACGCTCGCACTGGCGCTTGGCGGCATGGAAAAAGGCGTTACTTTGCCCGAAATTGCCAATGCGTACAGAACGCTTGCAAACGGCGGTATTTATTCCGAAATTAACTATATAGATCGCATAAACAGCAATCAAGCCGATGTTATTACGTCCGATCATGTAAAAAAATATGCTGTTAGCGACGATACTGCATACTTGCTGACAAATATGCTAATGTCATGTGCAAAGTCCGGCACAGCAAAAAAGTTGAAAAATATTGGGATTATTGCGGCTAAAACAGGCACAAACGGCGATGAAAACGGCAATTACGATTGTTATGCCGTTGCGTACACCCCTAAATATACAATAGCCGTATGGTTTGGCGCCAAGGACAATCCTATACCTAATTCCATAACCGGTGCGTCTTGCTGCGATATAATAAAAAATATTTGTGATAGCGGAGCGATAGATACAACCGAGGAGTTTACTATGCCAAATTCCGTCGCGTATTTTGATATAGATTATAGAGAGCTGTCGGAAAATCACAAAGTATATCTTGCGGATCCGTTTCTGCAGCCGAGATATCGAGTATCGGCATTGCTGTCAAAGCGACATTTGCCAATAAGAAAGGATATAGATATATTGGATTATTACGACGGTTTTATGTGGAATGATATTGTTTAAGTCAACTGAATGATTTCCAGTCCGGCAATGGCGCGGTTAATTAATTCGTTGTAATCATTTATCCTCGCCTCTTGCTCCTCCACCTTGTCTATAGTGGGTTTTATCAGCGGAAATTCGGGCAAAAACACGGTGCAGCAATCTTCGTATGGCTCAATGGATTTTTTGAAAGTGCCTATATTTTCCGCAATGTCAATTATCTCGTCTTTATCCATACCTATGCAGGGCCGAAAAACCGGGATATCCACAACGGCGTTTGTCACAGTTATGCTTTCCAGTGTTTGGCTGGCAACCTGACCGAGACTTTCCCCGTTTATCAAACAACCGCAGCCGAATTTACCTGCGATTTTTTGTGCTATCCTCATCATAAACCGCCTGACAAGCGTAATCATATAGTTGGGTTTGCAATTATTGTGAATAGCTTCTTGAATTTCAGTAAGCGATATGCATGCCAATTTAATACTCGGACAGTATTCGCCGAGTATTTTTGCTAGATCAATCGCCTTTTGCTTAGCCGCTTCGGATGTGTACGGATAGGAATGAAAATGCAATGCGGCAATGCTCATACCGCGTTTTGCCATCATGTAACCGGCTACCGGGCTGTCAATGCCTCCGGACAGCAAAAGCAAGCCCTTTCCACCAGTGCCGTAAGGCATTCCGCCTGCGCATTTGATAGTGCTGTCATATAAGTAGACATCGCCGTTTTCACGCACGTCCACGTTTATAGTATATGATGGAGTGTGCAGGTCAACTTGCAAATTAGGCTTTGCCTGCAAAATTCGCTCGCCAAGCTGCATGTTGATTTGTAATGAATTAAGCGGATATTTTTTGTAAGATCTGTGTGACGTCACGCGAAAGGTTCCGCTGTTCGGCGTCATCTGTATTGCGAGATCGGCTATTTCGTCCAAGTCGTAACCGCACCGTCGCGCCGTGGAAATAGAATGAATACCGAAAACATGCTTAAGCCGTGAAATGATATTATACTCAACCGACGCATCATAATCCTTGACGACATATCTTCCGCGCCCGAAAAAAACATTGCACTCTATGCCGCGCAGCTTATCCGTTATATGATTTTTAAGCATATTCTCAAAGTAGTCTTTATTTTTTCCTTTAAGGTAAAGCTCGCCAAAGCGTATTAAAATAACGTTGTCAGACATATTATCTCCTTATCGTTTTTGGCATGCGTCGGTAATTATTTTTGCTGCCGCAAAAGCATCGTCGCGCGATGTATCTACAAAAAAGCTGAGACGAATACACCGCTCAATCTCTTCCGGTTTTAACCCCATTGCGGACAAAACACGGTTGCCACGCTTAGAACCCGAGCAAGCCGCGCCTTTGCCTATGATAACGCCCTTATCGTGAACAATGTTTTGTAATATTTCCGCTTTAATATTCGGCACGCAAAGGCAAAGAATAAATCCGCTGTTATTGTTTTCCCCTATTACTTTAAATCCGTTACAAGTAAAATAATCACACAGTTCTTTTCTAAGCGCAATGATTCGACTGCGGTCATACTTTTCGCACCGACTGACGGCCTCTGCAAATGCACCGATATACGGCGTGTTTTGCGTGCCTGAACGCAAGCCGCGCTCCTGCCCTCCGCCTACGATAAACGGCGAAACATTAAGTCCGCGCCTAATATACAGAAAACCGATGCCTTTGGGCGCGCCTACTTTGTGCGCACTGGCACTGTAATAGTCAACGCCCAGTCCGCTGATAGGCATGCCGAGTTTAATAATACTTTGCACTCCGTCACTGTGAATAAGCGCCTTTGGAGCTTTTTGCCTAACAGCCGTCGCAATATTCTTTATAGGGTTTATAACACCCGTTTCATTGCTGACGTGAATCACCGACACAAGCGCGGTATTTTCGTCTACAAGCGACATAAGCGCGTCTTCGTTCACTGTTCCGCACGGCAAAAGCGGCGCAATCCTGACGTCCTTTCCGCGATTTTTAAGCTGCATTGCCACCTCATACACGGACGAATGTTCCCCTGCCGAAATGACGATATTGCCCTTGTGATTTTTTATGCCGCAGTAAAATACCCAATTGTTGGATTCTGTAGCGCCTGAAGTAAAAACAAGTTCTTCTTTGTCTGCACCCACCGCGTTTGCAATAATACTACGCGAATTTTCAATGCTGTTGTTTACCGCAACGGCGCTTTTATAGGTTGCATTAGGGTTGAAGTAATCTGTCAGCATGGCTGTTTCAGCAGCGCGCACAGCGCTGTCAAAAACCTTTGTTGTGGCGGCGTTATCCAAGTAAATCATTTATTCGTTTTCTCCATCGTTCGGCTCGTCCGAGACTTCTTCGGACTCTTCTTCGAAATCCCCACCTTCAACAGCCGACATTGCTTCTTCTTGCTCTTTTTTTGCAAGGCGTTTTTCAAGATCCGATATGCTCTTGTCAAACACAGTTAATGCCGACGTGGAAAGCGCTCGGCGCAAAGCTATCAAAAACCCTTTATTCGGTTCAACAAACAGAATTTTTCGCACGCCCTTGTCAGTTTTGTAGCAAATATAGAGGATAGAATCCTCGTCCTCATAGTTGACAATGGCTAGAATTTTTTTGCCGACGCCGCGCTCTGCCTTTTTGTAGCCTTCCGTGTCGAAAACTCCAACCGACTCTATAAACCTAAGCCTAATGGTATGCTTAAGCTTACGCTGTTCGCGATAATAGATTTCCGATATCTTTATAAACTCGTCGTCAATGACATAGTCGTATTCGGTGTTGCACCGCTTGTTGATTCGTCCCAAAATATACGAAGCAACAAAAAACGGAGCGGAAAATATCAAAAAGATCCAAAAGAAATTAAAAAAGTAATCGCCGAGCATTGCGCTTGACACAATTATAAACACGGCAAAAACCAGACAAACGGTTTTAGCTATAGAAAGTAGCTTTGTGCGTTTTATTCGTTCGTCAACGTTTTTATTGGTGACGTTTTGTTCAAAATACAGTTCCATTAATTTCTCCAGTTATTGCGTTTCTTGTGATTTAATTATTTTTCCAACGGTCGGGGTGTGCTTGGACGAATCAAACAGAGTGAGCGTAAAAATAAATGTTGCGCCAGAACCGCGGCTGCTTTCCACCCAAATCACCTCACCGTGTTCGTCAATAATCTTTTTTACAATGGAAAGCCCAAGCCCGGTCCCCTTTGTCTTGACCGGTGAACGCGATTTGTCGGTCATATAAAAAGTATCCCAAATAAGCATCTGATCCTTTTTGCTAATGCCGTAACCGAAATCGCGCACAGTAACGTATACCTTGTTTTCGTGAATGCTTGTAGTGAGTATAATCCTCGAGTACGCCGGCGAATATTTGATTGCGTTGTCCAAAAGATTTGTAATTACCTGTATTATTTTTTCTTTATCCGCAAATACGTAGCATACTTCTCGCGTAAACTCAACGTTTACTTGCAACGCCTTTTTAATAAGCGCGGGCTCAAACTTGGCTACGATTTCGTTGATTACGGTATTGATATCAAATTTTGTAAGCACCAACGGATTTTTTCCGGAATCAAGCCGAGAGAGATCGAGCATGGAAGTGATTAGCGAGTTAAGCCGTTTTGTTTCGCTGAATGCTATTTTAAGATATTTCTCTCTCTCCTCTTCGGATGCGGTTCCGTCTAAAACAGCCTGCAAAAACCCCTGCACAGACGTGAGCGGCGAGCGCAATTCGTGTGAAGCATTGGCAACAAATGTCTTTCGCACCTGTGCAAGCCGCGCATACTCGTCTGCAGTGACATTGACCGCCTTAATTAGGTCATCGGCGCTATTGTCAATAGTTTTAACATCTTCTTTAGTGCGATTTTCTCCTCGCGCCATGTTGTTTAGCTTTTTTGCCGCCTCACCTACTTTATTGTAGACCAAGTAGTGTGACAAAAAAGCATATGCAATAACTTCAAACACGCAAGAAAAGCTAATCAACACGATAATTATTTTGCATTGATCGCCGTCTGCCAAAGGATACGCGAAGACCATAGGGAAAAAAACCGTAGAAAATACAATCAAAAAAGCCACGGTAATTCTGAAAATATGAGATTTGAAAAACCTTTTTACTGTAAATTTTTCGCCTCGCACAAGCGCACCTAAAACACCTCTATTTTATACCCTACGCCCCACACTGTTGTAAGCTGCCAATGCGGATTGTCACCAAGCTTTTCGCGAACGCGCTTGATATGAACGTCCACTGTGCGCGAATCGCCCGAATAACTCTGACCCCAAATGGATTTAAGTAGCTCGTCACGCGTAAAAACATGCATCGGAGTCTTTGCAAGCATGTACAGTAGCTCAATCTCCTTGGGCGGCATATCGATTTTTTCGCCGTTTAACGTTACGGTAAAATCTGTTAGGTTGACGCAAAGGTTAAACAATGTAACGCTTTTTGTGTCGTCTGCAGGTTGAAATCTGCGCATGACGGCCCTAATGCGTGCAATAAGCTCCTGCGGTTCAAACGGCTTGGTTATATAATCGTCCGCACCGCGATTGAGACCCGAAATTTTGTCGGTGGGCTCACCGCGCGCCGAAAGCATAATAACAGGCAAATTACTGGACTTACGCAGCTCGGAAAGCACTTCAAACCCGTCTAAACCGGGCATCATTACATCCAACACCGCTGCGTCGTATGCGGTTGCGGAAAGCATTGACAGCGCAGTTTCGCCGTCATGACAACATTCCGCGTCAAAGCCGTCGCGCTGCAAATACAGCACCAACAGCTGACAAATGTGTTCGTCGTCGTCAACAATTAATATCTTGTACTTTTTATCTTTTTCCATGATCCAATATTGCCCTACTGAAATTGATTGCCGGTATATCGTCTTCGGCGAAATGTTCGGTATCAACTGTGTAGTTAAAGTAAATCTTGAAAATTGCGCCGATGATTGTTACTGCGTCGGTTATGCTCGTTTTTTCCGGAGAAATCTCAACCCCAAGTGACTTGCATGCAGTCGGAATAAACTTTTTATTTCTTGCTATGCTGGCATTTATACAGCCTATGACAAAGTTGTTGTTAGCTCCGTTTGATGTGGCTATATCCGAAATTGCCCCCTGCTCGGTGTAATCGCTTTTAACAATATAACGAGCCACCAGTGACGATAAGTAATCGCAGCCGTTTAATTGAAGATGAAATCCGTGTGCCATCAAAATATTGTAGATGCTAAGCCGAATATCATTCATGGTAGCGGCGCGTTCTATAGCCACCTCGTTGTGTAAATACCTGTTTAGGCTATAGTGCTTGAGTGGATTAACTCTATTGACCAGATAGATATTGTCCGAAATATTGTGCATTATGGCCTCGTTACACACATAAATTTTGCTCTTACAAATACACTGATATCACAAAGCACGTCTTTTGCGGTTAGGGGTTGTGATTTTGTGAGACTGTACACTCTTTCACAAAAATAGCTGTCGTACACGTTAAAGTATTTTTCTATTATGCGCGTGACCGCATCTACAGTGGTGTCGTGAGTTTTGGCAAAGTCCTCGATGACGCTTTCGAGATCTATCTCGGGATGCAAAGTCAATATTTCCGTAAGCCTGGCAACTACGGCAAGCCCGTTGCCGGTGGGCGGAGTGCCGATATATAGCAACGCCTTAACAATGTATGTCTTTACGCATTCCTGTCTAAGAAATCCATTCGTTATGTACAACGGACTTTTAAAGCCGAGAATAACCGAACATTCATGCCGAAAAGCGGATATTGCCTTGTTGTATAGCTCGTCGTTAACGTCAAAAGCCTCGTTTGAAAGCAAGCTGCAGATTGCCGTGTTGCCGAATCCGAATTCAGTATTATTAGCAGGCGAAGATTGCGGATCCGCTTGGTTCTTTTTGACTTTTTCTGACATGCTTATTTGTTGAAGTCTGTTTCAGCCAGCTTTTGCCCGCCCAAAAGATGCATATGTAAGTGCGGTACCGTCTGAATAGCGTCGTCGCCCTGATTTACAACAAAGCGAAATCCACCCTCAAGCCCAAGAGATGGCGCAAGAGTCCCGACTTTTTTTATGCACCGACCGAGCATAACCGCGTCCTGCTCCGTCATGTCGGAAAAATATTTAAAGTGCTTTTTGGGGATTGCCAAAAAATGTATTTTAGCCTTTGGCGCAATATCTTTGATAATAATCATCAGTTCGTCTTCGTAAAGCTTTTCGGAAGGTATTTCGCCCTTGATTATTTTGCAAAAAATACAATCGTCCATGTTCACCTCTTGCATAATATTATACGACAAATAACCGAATATATCGGCACAATGTAATTATATCATATATTTTTAAAATGTGCAATAATAAATTATCGCTTTACTTTAAATGTTTTTATACCACTGTATCGCGACGATTCGGATAATTGCTGTTCTATTCTCAACAGTCGGTTGTATTTTGCCACGCGTTCCGACCTGCACGGAGCGCCGGTCTTTATCTGACCGCAGTTAACGGCAACGGCAAGATCTGCAATAGTCGTGTCCTCCGTCTCCCCACTCCTGTGCGAAATGATGCACGCAAAGCCGTTTTGTTGCGCTAAACTTACAGTGTTTAGCGTTTCTGACAACGTCCCTATTTGATTGAGCTTAATTAAAATCGAATTTCCGCACTTTTTGTTTATCCCATTTTGCAGTCGTTTGACGTTTGTAACAAACAGATCGTCACCTACAAGCTGAACGCTTTTGCCGAGAACTTCGGTAAGCTTTTGCCATCCGTCCCAATCCTCTTCGTCCAATCCGTCTTCCAAAGAATATATGGGATACTTTTCCGTAAGCATTTGCCAGTGATCGATTAAATCGTCGGAAGTTAAAACAGCATTCGACTTAGGCATACGATAAACGCCTTTTTTATCGCCCTTCCATTCGCTTGCGGCGGCATCGAGCGCAATAACAAAATCAGCGCCCACCTTAAATCCCGCCTTTTTGATGGAATCTATAATCAACTTAACAGCCTCTTCGTCGCTGTTTAAATTAGGTGCAAAACCGCCCTCGTCGCCTACCGCGGTGGATAAATTCCGCTCTTTTAATAACGCTTTTAATGTTTGATATACTTCCGCACACCATCTAAGCCCCTCCGAAAAAGATGACGCACCTGTCGGCATAATCATAAATTCCTGCACGTCGACGGTGTTGGACGCATGCGCGCCGCCGTTGAGTATATTCATCATGGGAACGGGCAATTCCCTTGCCGCACAGCCGCCTAAATACCTATAAAGCGGCATACAAAAAGTATTTGCCGCAGCTTTAGCCGCCGCAAGCGACACAGCAAGAATGGCATTAGCTCCAAGATTGGACTTGTTGTCTGTGCCGTCTAAGCTGAGCATAAGCCTATCAACACCGCACTGATCGCTTGCGTCAAAGCCTGTCAATGCATCATTGATAACAGTATTGATATTGTCTACCGCCTTAGTCACGCTTTTACCGCAATATCTTTTTTTATCCCCATCACGCAGCTCTATCGCTTCATACTTTCCTGTTGACGCGCCAGACGGAGAAGCGGCACGACCTATAACGCCGTTTTCAAGTACGATTTCCGCCTCGACAGTGGGATTGCCCCTGGAATCGAGTATTTGTCTGCCGATAACCTTATTAATAATTGTGTTCAAAATAAAACTCCTTGTTTTGATATCAACAAGGAGTTTAACCAAATATGTCTAATTTATACCGAGAGCCTTTAAGCAAGATTCAACCGCCAAAATACCGTGTTCAAATGTAAGCCCACCCTGAAAATACGCCGTATACGGCGGTCTGATTGGCGCGTCACAAGACAGTTCTATTGACGAACCTTGAACAAAAGCGCCTGCCGCCATAATCACCCGGTCGTTATACCCCGGCATATCCCACGGCTCCGGTGTGGCAAAGCTGTCCACGGGCGATACCGATTGAATGGTTTTGCAAAAGTCGATAAGCTTTTGCTTGTCGTTAAAGTTAACCGAACAGATAATGTCATCAACCGCGTCGGTTGATTTGGGCAGCGTTTGATAGCCGAGACCGGAAAATACCTCGGTGAACAGCAACGCAGTTTTTATGCTCTGGGCAGTGACGTGCGGCGCCAAAAACAAGCCCTGGTAAAAAAGCCTGTAGTCTCCGGCATACGAACCCACCTCTCTGCCTATAGAGGGAGAAGTAAACCGCCCTTCTATCTGTTTAATCGCACACGAGCTGCCGCATATATATCCACCGGTAGGCGCAATACCGCCTCCCGGGTTTTTTATAAGCGACCCGACAATAACGTCCGCAAAAGACGGTTCTGTCCGTTCGGTAAACTCGCCGTAGCAATTATCTACCATTACTTTGCACCCGGCTTTATGTGCCATATCCGTTATCTCGCGCAGTTGTGCAACGGACAACGCCGGGCGCATATCATACCCACGAGAGCGCTGCAGTGCGACAACACTCGGTTGTACTTCGCTAATTTTGGCTCTAATTGCCTCTAAATCGGGCAATCCACCGCTTAGCGGCACAATTGCGCATTCCACGCCAAAGTCCTTTAAAGACCCTATTCCGTCGCCGAAAATGACGTCGTTTAATGTGTCATACGGCTTACCTGTTGCGCACAATAAAGTCTGCCCCGGGCGGAGTAAGCCGAATAGCGCTATGGTAAGCGCGTGTGTACCCGAAGCGATTAACGGAGATACTATTGCGTCCTCGGTACAAAACACGTCGGCAAACATCTTGTTGAGAGTGTCGCGACCGACATCGTCATAGCCGTAACCTGAGGTAGGAGCAAAGTGCCTTAATGCAATTCTGTTTTTTATGAACGCGTCCAACACTTTTTTTTGGTTGTCGAGAGCGATGGTGTCAACGCGCTTAAAACTTTCCGAAAGATTGTTTAACGCCTGTTCGATTAGCCTGTGCATGTTTTGTTCTCCAAAAATTTTTCGACCGTTTCCGTAATCGTATCGTAATCCCGTGCGTCGATAAACACTTTATTAAGCTTCATATTATTAAAATATGTCATTTGACGCTTTGCGTAATTGCGCGTCTTTTGCGCGGTGATTTGCTCCAACTGTTCGCGCGGAGCGTCTATATCGGCGGCAATCTGCTTATAACCCAACGCTTGCATGGAAGTATTGTTTTTGTACTTTAAAAGCGACTTCACTTCATCTATAAGCCCGTCGTCAAACATACGGTGTACTCGCCTGTTTATTCTCTCGTACAAAATGTCGCGCGGAAGTGTGAGTACAATTGTCAAATCGTCGTACGGTTTTTCATGCGCCACTGTATCAGTTTTTGTCCGACCGCGCAAGATGTAAATTTCCAACGCGCGAACAACACGCTTACAGTCGTTTGCGGAAATCTTAGCTGCAGACTGACTGTCTATCGACTGTAACATATAATGCAAAGCCTTTGATCCGAAAAAATGCGCAATCAGCTTTAATTTAAGACGAGTGTTTTCGTCCTTGGGCGCGTCTGCAAAATTACAGCCGGACAGCAAGGAATAAACATACAGTCCCGTTCCGCCGACAATCATAGGAAGCTTGCCGCTGTTATGAGTGCGTTCGATTTCCATCGTTGCTATTTTTACATATTCCCCGACAGAAAAATCGGCATCACCGTCAGCAATATCTATCATTTTGTGCACTACGCCGTCACATTCTTCGGCGGTCAGCTTGCCGGTGCCGATGTCAAATCCTCTGTAAATCTGCATGGAATCGGCGCCGATTATTTCCCCACCAAAGCGTTTTGCAAGCTTAATTGCCGTATCGGACTTGCCGACTGCGGTACAGCCGACCAAGGCAAGCGCTTTTATACGATGCGCTTGAACCACTTTTCAATCTCCTTTTTAGAAAAACTCACCACTATCGGCCGGCCGTGCGGACAGAACAGCGTAATACCCTGTTCCGTCATTTCGTCAAGTAGCGCATTTATCTCCGATTGACTCAAATCGTCTATCTCGCCTTTTACGGCAGCCTTGCAAGCCGCCTGCATAAGCCGCTCTTTAAGCACCATCGGGCTCTTTTCGCGCGAAGAAACGAGCATGAGCAAATCCGCAACAAACAATTGCAAGTCAATCCCAACGCATTCATAAGGCAAATAAGACAGGGTAAACGTGCATTCGCCAAACGGAGATATACCAAAGCCGCAATCTTCGAGCAACTCGGTATTTTCAATCAAAAGCTCTGCATCGGCAGCGGATACGTCAAATACAAACGGAATCATAAGCGGCTGAGTTTGCAAGCGGTTTTCCTCGTATTTTTTAAGCAGTCTGTCGTACAACAGCTTTTCATGTGCGGCATGCTGATCTATAAAATAACACCGATCGTCGCGCTCGAGAATCAAGTATGTGTTAAAAAGCTTGCCTATACACGTGCATTCCGCAGGCTTAAAAAGCGGTCTTTGCGAAAAATCCGCGGCGGAAGAAAAAACGTCCGAATACTGTTGTTGCGGTACTGTTTGCGGCGTTATAGCGTTGTCATCTTCAATTTGCTGTGACGGCTCGGATACAGCTGTTTGAACGATTGGCGGCACGGGAACGGTCTCGAAAAACGACTTGAACAAAGAATGAGACGATTGTCCGTACTCTTCGCCCCTATCCGGAGGGAACTCGTCAGATAAATCAAGCTTTTTAGGATCGGTAAGCTTTGGCATAACCGCATTTTTTACTCCGCGCGCAACAACCGACTTTACCTTAACGGTGTCGGCAAACTTAACCTGCATTTTGCTTGGATGGACGTTTACGTCAACCATGTCAAACGGCATAGTTATGTGCAATACAAACAGTGGATATTGACGCTTCATCAAATATGACGAATACACGGAATAAACCGCATACTGAATATCGGCGCTTTCAACATATCTGCCGTTGATTATTATGTTTTGATAATTACGTGACGGCTTAGTGAAAGTGGGCAAGCATGTAAAGCCTGTTACGGAAATAGGCGTATCTGTTATGTTTACCTCAACCGTATTTTTGAGAACAGTGTCGCCGTACACCGCGAAAACGGCGCTTTTTAGTCCCTCACCCGGCGAAGAGAAATGCTTTGTTTCGCTATCGAACTTAAAAACGATATCGGGATTTGCCAGTACCAAATGCTCGATGAGCGTAAAAATTTTGGTTTCTTCCTTTGACGGCTTGTTCAAAAACTTCTTTCTTGCCGGGATAAGCGCAAAAAGATTTTCCACCGTGACCGTTGTGCCAAGGCTTGTTCCGCACTCGTCATGAGAAATAAGTTTTCCGCCTTTATAGACTATTTTACCGCCGATATCGCTGCTTTCCGTTCGGGAAGTCATAGTAACGTCGGCAACCGATGCGATACTCGGCAACGCCTCGCCGCGAAATCCGAGCGTGCCTATTGTGTCCAAATCGTCCAAACTTTTTATCTTGCTTGTGGCATGCGGCATAAAGGCCGTAGGCATATCCTCAAAATCTATGCCGCAACCGTTGTCTGTGACGGATATCTTGTCTATGCCTCCGCCGAGGATAGACACGGACACTTCGGTCGCTCCGGCGTCAATGGCGTTTTCCGCAAGCTCCTTTACGATAGACGCAGGGCTTTCCACCACCTCGCCCGCAGCAATCCTATTAAAGATTTCACTGGGAAGTCTGTTTATCTTCATTTATCTATTTTTTCCTTTAAATCGCAAAGAATATCAAGCGCGCCGCGCGGTGTAATATTGTTGACGTCAATGTCTCTAAGTATGCGAATAACCTCGTCGTACTGCATGGCATTGTCAAACAATGAAAGCTGCCGCGTATCGTTTGCCTTGTGCGCAATATCGGCATTGATAAGCTGAGACAACAATTGCTTTGCCCTATCCAAAACGCTTTGCGGCAACCCCGCGAGTGCGGAAACCTCTATGCCAAAGCTCTTATTGGCGCTTCCGCGCATAATTTTGCGCACAAACTTGATAGTTCCGTCCGTTTCCTTAGCTGTAAATTTATAGTTTTTCAGCCCGGCAATGCTGCCCTCAAGCTCGGTAAGCTCGTGAAAATGCGTGGAAAACAACACTTTTGCTTTATATTTGCTTGCCATGTGCTCCATTACCGCCCAAGCAATGCTAAGCCCGTCATATGTGGATGTGCCTCTGCCTATTTCGTCAAATAGAACAAGGCTGCTGTCGGTGGCGTTTTCCAGTATCAAGGCTACTTCCGACATCTCAACCATAAATGTGCTTCGACCGGTGGAAAGATCGTCACTGGCGCCAACCCTTGTAAACACCTTGTCCACAAGCCCGATTTTTGCGGACTTTGCAGGCACAAACGACCCCATATGCGCAAGCACGGTGATAAGCGCGACCTGACGCATATACAAGCTTTTGCCTGCCATATTCGGCCCTGTGATCAGCATTATCTTGGCGTCGCTGTTGTTCATAACTGTATTATTAGGAACAAACATTTCATCGGACGGCAGGTTTTCGGCAACGGGGTGCCTACCTTCGGTTATGATAATCTCGCCGCTTTCCGATATTTCCGGACGGCAATATCCGTTTTGCTTAGCAACTGTAGCAAGCGACACAATGCAGTCCAAATCGGCAATGGCCTTGCCCACCGAATTAATGACATCACACTTTGCTCTGATCGCAGCCAAAACATTTTGGTACAATTCCTTTTCGCGCTTTTCGGCAAGGTCTGCGGCGTTGAGCACTTTGTATTCCAGCTCTTTCAGCTCATCGGTGATATATCTTTCCGCATTGGCTACCGTCTGCCTGCGTTGATAGTGCGGGGGCACCATGTTATCGTACTGGCGCGGCACCTCGATAAAATATCCGAAAAGCCTGTTATATGAAATTCTTAGATTTTTAATTTGTGTTTTTTCGCGCTCCTTTGCTTCCATCTGAGCAATATAATTGCGCGAGCTTCTTATAAGCGAACGGTATTCGTCTAAAACTGAATCGAATCCGTCTTTTATTATTGTCTCCGCTTTTTTGTCCGCGCTTTCGGGCTCAACCGATTTACAGATAAGCTCGGTCAACTCGGCAAGCACTACGAGTCTGCTGTTTATATCGCACAGCATGTCGGCGCTGACGGACGAAAGCGCGGTCTTGATTTCTGGAACGGCAAGCAACGACGCATTGATCGCAAGCGCGTCCTTAGGCTTGATTTCGCCAAGAGCGAGATTTGCCGAAATTCGCACTATGTCTTTTACCTTGGAAAGCGCGGTGCGCAGTTGCTCTCTTAATATTGTATTGCGGTATAATTCGTCAACCGAGTTTAACCTTTTTTCTATTTCGGTCTTGTTGCACAGCGGACGGACAATCCATTTTTGCAGTTGTCTATCACCCATTGGCGTGCAAGTTTTGTTTATGACGTCTCTTAGAGTAGTGCCGCGTTTTTTGCTCTGCGATTCCACCAACTCAAGCGTCTTTGCTGTGTTAGCGTCAATATCCATATACGCCGTAGCGTAATAATTTTCCGGTCGACCGACATTTACATCCTTGCGGAATTGATTGTGCCGCACATACGATATTAAAGCGCCCTCCGCACAAACGCACGCAGGAGTTTTGCACAGGTTTTTAAGCTCCTTTTCGCCTATAACGTCTACAAGCAAAAGCTTAGAGGTTTCAAAGTCGTATTTGGCGTCGTCATACTGAGACAGCTTGCAAACAGACCCGTACTTAACCGCAGAAAGCTCTATGCTTTCCTCCATCATCTTTGAGTTAGCAATAATTTCCGCCGGATTAATGCGCAATAACAAATCGTTAAGCTTTACCTTTACGGGACATGGAATAAAATGATTGTATGTTTCGGCAGTGGTGATATCCGTCCACACCGCGCCTACTCCGCTTTCGTCAAGATACAAAGACATTAAGTAATTGTTTTTGTCATCGCTAAGACTGTCAGTGTCGGTTATGGTGCCGCCTGTTATTATACGCGTGACAGAGCGATCTACAATCTTGTTTCCGTCAATCGGCTCGGTGCCATTCTGCTCGCAAATGGCAACCTTATATCCCTTTTTAAGCAGCTTTGATATGTACGTCTGAACCGCATGATACGGCACTCCGCACATGGGCGCACGCTCGGCCATGCCGCACGCTCGGCCGGTAAGCGTAAGATCCAGCTCCTTGGATACCGTTACGGCATCGTCAAAAAACATCTCGTAAAAATCGCCCAGCCTAAACATTAAAATAGTGTCGGGATAATCGCTTTTTATCTGTCTGTATTGCTTCATCATTGGCGACAAGCCCATATTAAATCACCTCGCCTGTCAGATTTGCATTTTTTGCGGACACAATTTTTACACGGACAAAATCGCCCACTTTTGCGCTGTCGCTGTTGAACGTGATTGCCGCATCGGTCTCCGACTTTCCGTAGCATTTGTCCCCGTCCTTGTCGGATACCAACACTTCGGCCGTGTGCCCAACGGAACTTAAAGCAAGCTGCTTTGATATTTCAAACTGAAATTTAATAAGCCTGTCAATTCGCTTTTGCTTAGTGTCGTAATCGAGCTGCGGCATGGTGTCGGCAGGCGTTCCGCTCCGCCGTGAGTAAATAAACATAAACAGATTGTTATACTTTACGCGTTCGACAAGATCCAAGGTCTGCAAAAAGTCCTCCTCGGTTTCGGTCGGGAATCCAACCATAACGTCCGAACTCAAGCCAATATCCGGGATTAGCGAGCGGAATGCGGAGATCTTGGACAAATACTCCTCGCGCGTGTAATGCCTGTTCATCGCCTGCAAAATCCTATCGCTTCCCGCTTGAACGGGCAAATGCAGACTGCGAGAAAGCACCTTGGAATCATATATTATTTGCGCTATATCCGGCGAGATATCCTTGGGGTGCGAAGTCATAAACTTAAGCCGATACTTTGTGTCGCTTTCCAAACTCTTAAGCAAATCGGGGAATGTCTTGTCCAAATATTTATATGAATTTACGTTTTGCCCGAGAAGCGTTATTTGCTTATAGCCTTTTTTTAATAGGCTGTCAACGTCGGATATAATATCGTCAATCGGACGGCAACGCTCCCTGCCGCGCACGTACGGGACAATGCAGTATGTACAAAAGTTGTTGCAACCGTACATTATGTTTACCCAAGCGTTTATGCCGGATGAGCGCACCGGCGACGCGCTTTCCAAAGAGTCCCCGTCTTTTTCGGACGACCATACCTCTATAACGCGTGTGCCGGTCTGAATAAATCTATCAAGATAATCACCAAGCCGAGGCTGATTGAACGTGCCGATAACAATATTAACAAACGGGCAGCGTTTGACAAGCCGTTCCGCCGCGCCGTTCTGCTGCGTCATACAGCCGCACACGACAATGACGGCGCCCTGCTTTTTTTTGCTTTTTATTCTGCCTAAATGTCCGTACACCTTGGTCTCTGCAGTTTCGCGTACGCAACATGTATTAAGCACAATTACATCCGCCTCTTCCACGGTTTGACTAAGCATATAGCCGCGAGAGGTCAATATACCGGCAATCTTTTCCGATTCGTGGACGTTCATTTGACAACCGTATGTATAAATAAAATAACTGTTCATCGACATTATTATACACTAAATCGGACAAAATGTACAGTAATTTACAAGGACTTGTCCAACACGTTTGAAAAACACTCGTGTTTGGATTTTAGCCTGTAATCGTATTCCGATATATACAATCCGACGTCACGCACATTGGCATGTCTGACTATTGAATTTTTTCCGACCAGTTTGGAAATAGCCCCAGCACCGCATGCAACGACAGATACAGTCTCCTCCATGGTGGTTATATTGTTTATGCATTCCTTCTTAGGAAGCGACAGCCCGATGTTCTCCAGATTGCCTGCCTGACGCTTTTGACGGTATAGGTAGTACGGATTATACGCGCCCATATTGGACAAAACATAATCGAGCATGGCGGTCGTGCCGTTATTTTCACCTTCGCTATACCTGATTGCACTTCCGTTCTTTTTAGAAAGCGAATGTACCGTAATATTGTGCGGAGCAAGCTCCTTAATGCCGTTATAGCTAACGATAAAATCGTCAAGCGTTTCGTCCTCGAGCCCTGCGATTAAGTCGCAATTAATATCAAAGCCAAGGTCTGAAGCATACTTATATGCATCGAAAAATTGCTTAACGCTGTGGCTTCTTTCTATCTTTTTCAGTGTATTCTCGTTAAGCGTCTGCGGATTTACGCAAACTCTTGTTACACCGTAATCCTTCATGATAGAACACTTTTCTTTAGTAACGGTATCCGGCCTACCTGCCTCGCAGGTGTATTCTATGCCGTTTACATCTATGGCGCGCAAAAGCTCTTTTAATTCCGTTTCTCCGAGCGCTGTGGGCGTTCCCCCACCTATATATACAGACAGAAGCTTTTTTCCGCGCGCCGAAAAGAATTCTACAGACTGTTTAATCTCGTCGCACAATAGTTTTACATACTGCGAAGATTGATCCTTGCACTTATCGATAGGCATGGAAATAAAAGAACAGTAACTGCAACGCGTCGTGCAATACGGAATGTGCACATAAAGGTTATAATATCGGTCCGAATAATCGACTTTGCCGTGTTGCGCCACGATAATTCTATTGAGGATTTCGGCACGCGACAGGCTTACTCGATACACCTTTTGCATGAGAGATACGGCGTCAGACGAGCTAAATCCTGCTCGCATACACTCGTAAAAAAGCTTGGTAGGTCGCACGCCTGTAAGCGCGCCCCACGGCATAGTTTTTCCAGTATAATCACAAAGCGCATCATAAACCGCTATTTTTGACAATCGCTGCGCACGGTGTTCGAGCGGAATTACGGAATAAAAATCATCGTCATAAACATGCGAAGTTACCTTGCCGTCCACGCTGACGGAAAACGCGCGCTCGCCCAGCTGCGTTAGATATACATTCGGAATATCGCCGTAATAAAACAGTTTGGCTACGTCCAGTAGCTCCGTATTTGTTTTGATATCAATTGACATAAGGATTGTGTTTTCGCTCAAAATCTAGCGTGGTGCTTTTCCCGTGCCCGGGATAAACAGTATAATCGCCGGGCAAAGCAAAAAGCTTTTTTATCGATTGCATCAAATCGGCGTGTGAGCAAAGAGGAAAGTCTGTGCGCCCAACACTCAAATAAAAAAGCGTATCGCCACTGAATATATACTTTCCGTCCAAAATATAACAAACACCGCCGGGTGTGTGCCCGGGCGTAGCGACAACCGAAAAATTATGATTGATGATTTCTATGGTGTCACCGTCCGTCAAAAGGTCTGCCTCAAACCTTTCTACCTGTTCTCCGAAAAAGCCCAAATCAACGTAAAAATCAGATTGTACAAGCAAATCATAATCGACTTTGGAAATATATATATTTGCGCCGTGGTTAAAAAATCTTCCGACAGCACCGATATGGTCAAAGTGCGCATGGGTAATAAGCACGTAGTCCGCTTTCACTTTAAGCGCGTTAAGGCGTGACATTATTAGGTCATAGTCATCCCCGGGGTCGACGACAACAGCAGAATCCCCTTCCACAATCAAATATGTATTGGTGCAAAATTCACCCGTTTCTATACACTCTATAGTCACGCCGAATCCTATTTTATAGTTCTGTAAACCTTGTCAACGTTGCGCAATGCTTTAATTCTGTTAATAACCAGTTCAAGCTGTTCCGGCGAGGTCACGCGCACGCTAAGAGAAATAAAGCCGCGGTTTTCCTTGTCCGACCGTGCGGACAAGGCCTCTATAAACACCTTCATATCGGATACGGCTTTGGTTATTCTGGCAAGCAATCCGCCCGCATCCTTGCACTCGACGGTTAGTGTCGCAACAAACGGGGAAAATTTATTGCCGCTCCAATGCGCCTCAACAAGGCGGAAATCCTCCGCGTTTTTAATATTTGGACAATTTTCTCGGTGTATGGTGACGCCGCGTCCGCGCGAAATGTACCCGATAATGCTGTCGCCGGGAACAGGAGAACAGCACTTGGCCATACGCAGAAGCATGTCGCTGTTGCCGTTGACTACAATGCCCTGTCCGTCCACCTTTGGAGTATAGCCCGAGCTTACTATACTCTCAGGCTGTGCGGGATGCTCGCGCTTGTAAAAGTCTATAAGCTTTAACAGAATTTGATTGGGCGTGTAAGCTCCGTATCCGACCGATGCGTACATATCGTTGATAGAGGAAAAAGAATAGCGAAGCATTATTGTATCCAACCACTTTTGCTCGAACAAATCGTTAAGCGAGTATCCGCGGTTTTTTGCCTCTCGCTCCAAAATTTCTTTTCCGCGCTTGATGTTTTCTTCCTTCATCGCGTGCTTAAAGAAAGCCCGAATCTTGGTCTTGGCGGAGGAAGTCTTGATAAACCTAAGCCAATCGCGGCTGGGTCCCTTTGAATTTTGCGAGGTAATAATATCCACATAATCGCCAGTTTGAAGCTTTGTTTCAAGCGGCACTATGCGGTTGTTTACCTTTGCCCCGACGCACTTATTGCCGACCTCCGAGTGTACAGTGTAGGCAAAGTCCACCGGAGTAGCCCCCTCCGGAAGCGCAATAACGTCACCGCGCGGAGTAAAAACAAATACCTGTCCACTGTACAAATCCAGTTTTAGCGATTCGTAAAACTCCTCCGGGTCAGTTGTTTGCGCTTTTTCGGTTTCCATAACGCCACGCAACCATTTAAGCTTTTCGTCCAAATCGCTATCCGAGGCGCGGTTTTCCTTGTATTTCCAGTGCGCTGCAATGCCGTACTCGGCAATTTTATGCATTTCAAATGTGCGGATCTGAATTTCCAGCGGCACGCCGTAGTTTGTCATTACCGTAGTATGCAAAGATTGATAATTATTGGGCTTGGGTACGGCGATATAATCCTTAAACCTGCCGGGTATGGGCTTCCACATCGTATGAATAACGCCTAAAACCTCGTAGCAATCGCGAACGCTCTCCAGAATGACGCGAACGGCGGTAAGATCGTAAATCTGTTCAAAGGTCTTATTTTGCCCGACCATCTTCTTATAAATGCTATAAAAATGTTTAGGGCGTCCGCTTACTTGCCCGTTAATTTTTAGCTCGCTGAGCTTTTTACGGAGCATTTCACATATATGCGAAACCAAATCCTGGCGCTGTGCACGCTTAAGCGACACGGCCTTTACAAGTTCGGCATACGCCTCCGGATGTAATGTTTTAAGACAAAGGTCGTCCAACTCGCACTTTATAAAAGACAAACCTAACCGCGACGCAAGCGGCGCGTAAATATCCAAAGTTTCGGTTGCAATTGCAATTTGTCTGTCTGTAGAAAGCACGTCAATAGTGCGCATGTTGTGAAGGCGATCGGCAAGCTTAATCATAATGACGCGTATATCCTTTGCCATGGCAAAAAACATACGACGGAAATTTTCCGCTTGCTCCTCCTCTTTGGACTTGAACACCATTTTTTCCAGCTTGGTGACTGCCGTAACAAGCGTGCATACCTCCGCGCCGAAAAGCCCGGTAATCTCGTCAGAAGTTGCGGCTGTATCCTCTATGCAGTCATGAAGTAGCGCAGCAGCGACAGTTGGGCTGTCCATGCCGATATCAAGCAAAATATTGGCAACCGCTATCGGGTGGACAATATACGGCTCACCGGATACACGACGCTGTCCGCCGTGCATGCGGATTGCGTACGCAAGAGCATTGTCCACCAACTCTATCTGTGCTTCGGAGTACATCAATACATATCTTGAGCGCAGATGAGTGCTTTCGCGGTCGATTATTTTTTGTGCTTCGATTGTGGAAATTTCGTCGCTCATGATTGCCACGCCTCGATAGTCCTGTAAATTTCCGAATTTTCAAGAGCATTATTTGCATTATAGACAGTAACGCCGCTGTTCGGACGGAACGACAAAAGCTTTAACTGAGTAAACACTGATAGACATGCCATAAACTGAGGCAATTCAATGTGTTTTACACGCATTTGCAATGCTTTAAAGTACGCAAACACGTTAGGAGCATTTATATTTGCGTGCCCCTTAATGGCATTGTAGTATTCACCGAACAATTTTCGGTCGGACTTTACGCAAGCGAACAACTCCTTTCGGTTGTCATGCTCGGGAATAAACACCTCGCCATTTGTTCTGCTGTTGATATATCCAATCACGTTCATAGACGGCGGATAATCAAGAAAAATCACACGCTTATAGTTTTCCAACATAAACGTTTTTGACAGGTCGGGCGCAACCATAAGTCTGGTGTAAATGTTGACTGCCGTTTCCGACAACATTTCGTGCATGACAACATTGGCATTTTCAAGCTCGGCACACTGTTCATATGCGTGCTTGCTACCTGCAATAATCAATATACCGAACTTGTCGTCAATCAACGAGTTCAATTTATACAGTGAATATTCGGTGTACTTTACATTATCTTGAGGCGCGTAATTGAGCATGCGCAAATATCCCGCGCGCGCAATAGTATCGTTGACTGCAAGCCTATTAAGCGCACAACCGCGCAAATACAGACGCGGAGCGTAATCTCCGTCAAGCAGTTCGTAAACCAATTCACGTTCGGTCACGCCGTTATAATAAGTGTTTAACTTGTAAGAGTTATATGCAAAAAACTGCAGTCCGCTTTTGGTTTTAAGCAAAGTATGATTTATATTGTTTTTAAGCGGTGTTGCCGTCAAAGAAGATGTTTTAGTCATGAACAACGGCTTAGGGTTGCCGTTGTTGCCGGTGGGCTCAAGCAACTCCAGCGCCCGGGCAAACTCCGCATTTGCCTCGCTTTCGCTAAGCTCCATATCGTACTTTAACGACGGAATAAACGTGTCTATATCCACATCGCTTAACGTCGCATAAATGCGAGATTTAAACTCGTCTATATGTTCCGGCAAAATCGTAAATCCGGCAGCCTGATTATGTCCGCCGAATTCCTTAAGAATATCCGACTGCCTACTTAATAGCTCATAGATATTTATTCCGTCAACGCTGCGGCATGTACCTTTGTATTCTTCGCCGCTTTTTACCAATATAAACACAGGGCGCTTAAAGTCCCCCACAAGCCGCGCGGCAAGAATGCCGGTAATACCCTTTTCCCACTTGTCACTTGCAATGATTATGGCGCGGTGTGTGATTAAATCTTCTTGCCGCAAAAACTCTATCGCCTGCGTATACAGCTCGTCGCACAATGTTTTTCTATTGTTGTTGGCGTCGATAATCTCATTAAGCCTTTCCGCAACGACTGACGGGTCGGAAGACGTAAACAGCTCAAAAGCGCGGTATGCACTGCCCATTCTGCCTGCGGCATTTATCCGCGGCGCAATTTTAAACGCAATATCGGATGAAGTGACGGCGCTAAGCTTAAGAGAATCAACCAGTGCGGCAATGCCGAGGTTTTTGCTCCTGGACATGCTTATCAGTCCCAACTGAACAATCAAACGATTTTCGTCGGTGAGGCTGACAAGATCGGCAACCGTAGCTATCGCAGCTAGATCGTAAAACTCGCTTGCTGCCTGCACGCCACCGAGCGCCTGAACAATCTTCAACGCGACACCGGCGCCGCATAAATCCTTAAACGGATACTTACATTCGTCCTGGTGTGGATTTACAACAACGCAATCGGGCAAAACACGACCTACCTCATGGTGATCGGTAACAATTATATCTACGCCCAATTCCTTGGCAAGCTCTACCTCTTCTACGGCGGAAATTCCGCAGTCACAGGTCAAAATCAGATCGGGCATCGTATTTTCTATTATTCGCTCAATGCTATCAACATTTAAACCGTACCCCTCGCCAAGCCTATCCGGAATGTGCGTGTAC
>JAFLVH010000019.1 GCA_022508365.1 Clostridiales bacterium
GGACTGCGCAGGTTTATAGAAAGCCGTGGCGGCGTGCAAAAGCGGTTTAAGCGCGGCTACCGCAACGTCATAGACGAAGCAAAACGGCTGTGCGACGAGGGTATTGACGCGCCGCTCGCCATAGAAAGCAGCGGACATGCGGCATTTGCCGACCATTACTTTTTGGATGACGGCGCATACTTTATAGCAAAAATTTTGATCGTACTTTCGCAGCTGAAAAAGGAAGATCTGACACTCGGCGATCTTATCGTGGATCTGGAAGAGCCGTACGAGGAAAAGGATATTCGGCTAAACTTTACATGTGACGATTGGCAGGCGCTTGCGCAAAAGATTATCTCGCGCCTTTCCGCCATGTCGGAGCGCATGCTTTTTCTCACCGGCGACAACTACGAGGGCGTTCGCGCCTACGTGCTGCACGCGGACGGATACTTTATTGTGCGCACCAGTGTGCACGACCCCGTTCTGCCTATATATATAGAATCCAATAAGCCGGGCGGCGCGCAAAGCATAGCAAGGCTTTTGTACTCGTTTTTGTACGGCTTCCGCGGTCTTGACTGCACGCCGCTTTACGATTATATTTCCGAAGAGTACGAGGAATATGACGAGGAAGAGCAATCCGACGAAGCGTACGATGACACCGACGCCGAGGAAGTATCTGACGGCGTAGCGCAAGAGGCGTTTGAAACCGACGACACCGCCGAGGAAGTCGAGGAAAATGCGCCTGATAACGGCTTCGGGTTTGAATCCGATGGGCTAACGCTGGAAGACGGCGCGTCGGACGAAGTATACAGCGCCGATAATTTTGGTTATGACGACGTCCATACGGACGGAGACGAATAGACCTAACTTTGCAAAAGGAGACAAATAATGGACGAACAACTGACAATAAATACGTTGCGCATGCTTTCCGTAGAGGCGATAGAAAAGGCAAAGAGCGGACATCCCGGAATATGCTTGGGCGCTGCGCCCATCGGCTACGCGCTGTTTGCAAAACAGCTTAAGCACAATCCCAAGGATCCCGGCTTTTTCGACCGCGACAGGTTTGTACTTTCCGCCGGGCACGGATCGGCGCTGTTGTACTCGCTTTTGCATGTGTTTGGTTACGGGCTTACCAAGGAAGACCTTATGCGGTTCCGCCAACACACATCCAAGACGCCCGGACATCCGGAATACGGTGTGACCGCCGGTGTCGAGGTGTCAACCGGTCCGCTCGGACAGGGCATAGCCAACGCGGTGGGTTTTGCTTTGGCGGAAAAAATTCTTGCGCAAAAGTTCAACAAGCCCGACTGCGAGCTTATAAACCACTACACCTATGCGCTGTGCGGCGACGGGTGCATGATGGAGGGTATAGAGAATGAAGCGGCGTCATTTGCCGGCACGCAAAAGTTGGGCAAGCTGATAGTTCTTTACGATAGCAACCACATAACCATAGAGGGCAGCACCGACCTTGCGTTCACAGAGGACGTGGGAAAGCGTCACGAGGCGCTCGGTTGGCAGGTGATCAAGGTGAACAACGGCGAGGACGTGGACGCCATATCCGCCGCAATCACGCTTGCAAAGGACGAAAAAGACAAGCCCTCGCTTATTATAGTCAACACAACAATAGGGTACGGTTCTCCGCTTGCGGGGACGTCTAAGTGCCACGGCGCACCGCTCGGCGCGGACAACGTAAAGAGCCTGCGCGCCGCGTTGTCGTACAAGACGCCTGCGTTTGAAGTGCCGCCGCAAGTTACGGCGCACATTGCGGAACTTGCACCCGAGTTTGCCAAATATCAATCGGACTGGAACAAGATAGTCAAGGCGTACAAGAACAAATATCCCGAGGAATACGAAGAATTTTTGGCATGGCGCAAGGGCGCAATCGACTTTGACGAGCTAGACAGCATTTACGAAAAGCCCGAAAAGCCCGAGGCGACGCGCGTGTCAAGCAGCCGAATACTCAATGCCATTGCGGAAAAATACCAGTTTATCGTGGGCGGATCGGCGGATCTTGCGTCGTCCAACATGGTAGAGATTAAAAACGGCGGCGACGTTTCCGCTACAGAGAACGGCAGAAACATTCACTTCGGCATACGCGAGCACGCTATGGGCGCCATCTGCAACGGCATGTACTTGCACGGCGGACTGCTGCCGTTTTGCGCCACGTTTACAGTGTTTTCCGATTACATGAAGGCGGCGGTAAGAATGAGCGCGCTCATGAACATACCGGTTGTTTACATTTTGTCGCACGACAGCATCGGCGTGGGCGAGGACGGTCCTACGCATCAGCCCATAGAGCAGCTTGCCATGCTGCGCACAATCCCCGGCATCAAGATTTTCCGCCCGGCGGACGCTACGGAAACAGCCGTCGCTTACGAATCGGCATGGACGGGCAAGAGCCCCACTGCAATAATCACTTCGCGGCAAAACCTTCCGCAGCTGACATGCACTAGCACGGACGCGCTGTACGGCGGATACATTGTGGCAAACAGCGAAAAGGAGACGCCGGACGTCATTCTTATTGCGACCGGATCGGAGCTTTCGCTTGCGCTTGAAGCAAAAAATGCATTGCTCAAGGACAATATCGATGCGCGCGTGGTCAGTATGCCGTGCATGGAGCTGTTTGACATTCAGACGGCAAAGTACAAGGAGTCCGTGTTGCCGAGTAGTGTGCGCGCAAGGGTAGCGATTGAGGCAGGAAGAAGCACCAATTGGTACAAGTACGTTGGGCTTGACGGCGAATATTGCTGCATAGATTCCTTTGGTATGAGCGCACCGGCTAACGTTATGTTTGAAATTTGCGGCTTTAACACCGACAATGTGGTTAAGCTTGCAAAAAAGACAATCCGCACATGCAGCAAGTCGGAAGCGTATTTTGGGAACAGGGACACCGATGGCGAGTAAGTTTTTTGCCTTTTTGGATAGAATGAAGCTCATCGACAGGTGGGCGCTAATGCGCAACACCCAAGTTGAGGACGTGGCACAGCACACAATGCAGGTGGCTATGATAGCGCATGCACTGTGCGTAATAGAAAACACGCTTTACGGCGGCAAGCTGGACGCGGAAAAGGCGGCGGTGATCGCGCTGTATCACGAATCGGCGGAGGTGGTTACGGGCGACCTTCCCACGCCTGTCAAGTATTACGACGCGGACATCAACCGCGCTTACAAAAACATAGAGAGTCGCGCCGAGCAAAAGCTGGTGGACACTCTGCCGGACGAGCTTAAGGCAGCATTCTCTCAGTACGTAAAGGCTGACAAAAAAGCGCCTGAATACATAATGGTAAAACGCGCGGACAAAATGAGCGCGCTGATTAAGTGCGTGGAAGAGCTAGCCGTGGGAAATATGGAGTTTGAAAAGGCGCACGAAGCCACGCTTAAAAGCCTAATGGGCGTGCCCGAAAAATCCGTAAAATACTTCCTTGACGTCTTTATCCCTGCATACTCCATGAGCTTAGACAGCCTGTTGGATTAGTTCAGAGTTAAGAGTTCAGAGTTAAGAATTAATAATAATGATGGGTTTTTAAAAAATAATGCCGCGCTATCATTGATAGCGCGGCTAAAATTTTAAATATAATAATTATTCTTTTCTTGATAACTTCTTTTTTAAAAGAGGTTGGTCTGCATTCTTAATTCTTAATTTTCCTTCCTGCTGTCACCGGTGAAGAATAGGGTAAGCGCGCCGGGTCCGGTATGGCTGCCTATTACGTAGCCTAATGGGAAGATTTGCGGCGTTATGCCAAACTTTTCGGCAACTATATCAGCCATAGCTTTTGCTTCGTCGTAGCAGTCGGCGTGGGTGATAAACACCTTGTCGCTTTCCTTGTTGTACCGCTCTTCCATCTTTGTTATCATCATGCTGATGGATTTTTTTCTGCCCATTACTTTTTTTATAGGTATAAGCCGTCCGTCCTCGTCTACGTGCAGGACGGGCTTTATGTTAAGCATGTTGCCGACAAACGCCGAGCCTTTGCTGAGCCGTCCGCCGCGGGCGAGGTACTGAAGATCTTCAACTACAAAGTAATGGAGGACGTGGTCGCGAATGTAATCCGAGTACTCGCAAATTTCCGTAAAGCTCATGCCGCTGTCTCGCTTTTCTGCGACGAGCGCAACATACAAGCCTTCTCCGCCTGACGCGCATTTGGAGTCCACTACGTACACCTTGTTTTCGTTTTGCGCGTTAAGCTCTTCCGCGACGCGTCTGAAGTTGTCGTACGTGCCCGAAAGAACGGATGCAAAGCACAGATACAGCACGTTTTTTCCTGTCGCGAGAAGTCCGTTTAAAAACTCGCGCGCACGCTCCTCGTTTATCATCGACGTGCCGGTACGCGCGCCCTTTCGCATTGCGTCGTAAAATTGTTTAAAATCCAATCCGTCGGCCTCGCCGCCGCCGTATGAAATATCATTTACGGTGTAAGTCATCTCTATCAAGCTGACTTGCATATCGCTAAGAAAATCCTTGGGCAGATCACAGGTGCTGTCCGTTGCTATTACATAATCCATAATGACCCCTTTAGTGTTAATCGAAAAAGCTATTGTAAAAAAGCAGGGGATAGGTCTACGCCGGCGTCCGGTTCAAGCTCCAATACAAACAGAGCGCGCACATATCCTCTATCGAACGTAGTAGAATGCACAAAAAATTGTTTTCCGTAGTAGTATCTTGCCAATCGGTAATATTTTGCGTTGGTGTGAAGCGCTAATGCCTTTGCGCCGTTTTCGCGCGCGAAATTAATCGCCGCATCCAGTAGTGCGGAGCCCAAGCCGGTATTGCTGATTTTCGGACTGACGCCAAAGCGGTAAATATACCACAGCTCGTCCGACAGCTTTTTTATGCGTATGGCGCCCACAAGCTCGCCGAATCGCTCCACCACAAACACCGCATTCTCGCGAATGTCGGTGAGGGTGGATTCTATGGTCTCCTTAAGCGCTTTTACCTCGTAGCTGACGTGCAATTCCTCTTGGTACAGCGAAAAGGACTCCTTTGTAACCTTGAGAACATTGTCGGTGTCTTCGTCGGTCGCGCGGCGTATTGCCAAATACATCTTTTAAACCTTAACCTTTATCTTTTGCCCATCAAAAGGCACATAATAGCTTTTTGCACGTGCAGGCGGTTTTCCGCTTCCTGGAATATGACCGAGCGCTCGGAATCTATTACGTCCTCGGTCACTTCCTCGCCGCGGTGGGCGGGCAGGCAGTGCATAAACACGGCGTCCTTTTTTGCAAGCGCCATAACGTCCGCGTTTACCTGGTAGGGCATAAGCGCCTTTTCCTTAGCGGGGTCCTTTGCCTGTCCCATGGAAAAGAACACGTCGGTGTACAGCACGTCGGCATATTCCGCAGCCTGTTTTACGTCGGTTGTCACCGTGACCTTGCCGAACTTTTTAGCCGCTTCGGTAATTTCGGGATTGGGCTGAAAACCTTCGGGCGAGCATATGCACACCTCCATGCCGGTTTTTGCGCCCGCTAGCATCAGCGAATGCGCCATGTTGTTGCCGTCGCCGAAATAAGACAGCTTTAAGCCGTTTAAGTGCCCGTATCTTTCGTATGCGGTAAATATGTCTGCAAGCGCCTGGCAGGGGTGAAAGTCGTCCGTAAGTCCGTTGATCACCGAGAATGTGCCGTAACGCGCAAGCTCCTCCACGTCGGACTGCTTAAACGTGCGGATCATGATGCCGTCAATGCCGTAGCGCGACAGCACCATTGCGGTGTCGTGAATGGTTTCGCCTCTGCCCAGCTGAATATCGTTGCTCGACAAAAACAGCGAATGTCCGCCAAGCTGATGCATGCCCATTTCAAACGAAACGCGAGTGCGGGTGGACGACTTACTGAATATCATTGCAAGGGTTTTGCCCTTTAAAAGTTCGTGTTTTTTTCCTTTACGGAACGCTGTTTTAAGCGATTCCGCAAGATGCAAAATTTCGTATATATCCGATTGGGAATAATCGAGTAGGTTAAGTAGATGCTTGTGATCGATTTTGCCCTTGGGTTTGTATGACGATACGTCCATGAAATCTCCTTAAGTTACGGCATTTTGTTAAAGCAAAAATCGCAGTCAAAATGTCGATATATCTATAATATTGTACCATTTTTGCAAAATTAAAGCAAGTAAAAAAGCACAAAAACCGTTATTTGTGCTTTTATAACGAGATAAATTCCAATTAAATTGCTGTTTTTCTTATTATATCGTAAGTTACACGTTGGTGTCAGCGCATATTTCGTCGAGCGCCGCAACCAGCCCGTCGATTTCCTGTTCCGTGATGGTAAGCGGCGGAATGATGCGCAGGGTGTTGCCTCCCGCGACGTTTACAAGATAGCCTTTTTCGCGCAGCCTGCCTTCAAACGCCGCCGCGGAAACCTTGTCTGACAGCTGTATTCCGCGCATAAGCCCAATGCCGCGAATGTCGGTTATAAAGTTGTACTTTGAAAAATACGCGAGCTTGTTGCCTAAGTATACGCCCGTCTCCTTGGCGCGCTCCAGTAGACCGCCAAGCAAAATCTCCAACACCTTGTCGGCGGCGGCACAGGCAAGCGCATTTCCGCCGAAGGTGGAGCCGTGATCGCCGCGAGAAAACGCCGTGCCGACCTCCTCTGTCGCAAGGCATGCGCCCATGGGGATTCCGCCGGCTATGCCCTTTGCCATGGTTATTATATCAGGCTGAATGCCGAAGTGCTCAAAGGAAAACAGTGTTCCCGTTCTGCCCATGCCGGTCTGCACCTCGTCCACTATAAACAGCACGCCGCGAGACTTGCATAGAGCATATGCGTTAACTAAAAAGTCGTTGGAAAAAGGTCGTACGCCGCATTCGCCCTGGACGGTTTCCAGTATCACCGCGCCTACTTCGTCGGTAAGCTTGCTTTTAAAGTCGTCAAAGTCGTTGTAAGAAAAGCTTTTAAAGCCCTGCGGCAGGGGGGAATATCTGTCGTGCTGAGCGGCGTTGCCGGTGACGGTGAGTGTGGCAAGCGTCCTGCCGTGGAAGGCGCCTGCCGCGGAAAGTATCACCTTGTCTCCGCCGTGGTTTTTAAAATACCGCCTGGCAAGCTTTATCGCGCACTCGTTGGCCTCAGCGCCCGAGTTGCACAAAAACACGCGAGGAAAGCCGGACGCTTCGCAAAGACGTGTTATGTACCGGGACTGGATTTCTGTGTAATAGTGGTTGGATACGTGCATCAGCTTTTTCACCTGATTACAGACAGCCTCGGTGTATTCGGGGTGGTTGTAGCCGAGTATGTTTGTCGCAATGCCGGCGACAAAGTCCACGTATTTATTGCCGTTTATGTCAAATAGGCAGTTGCCTTCGCCATGATCAATCACCAAGCTTTCCCGAGCAAATACGGGCATGTAGTGCTTTGCCTCGGCCTCTTTAATTTTGTTGAGGTTCATTTTTACCTCCGAAACTTTTAATTGAATTCTATTAGTCTTGTTCTATCATCGTGCCCACGCCGCTGTCGGTAAACAGCTCCAACAGGATGGAATGGGGGAGCGTGCCGTTTAGCACAAGCACACTGCTGATTCCGCGCTCTATCGCGTCTATGCAGCTTTCCGCCTTGGGTACCATGCCGCCTGAGATTGAGCCGTCCGCTATCATCTTTTTAAGCCCGGACACATTGATTCGGTCTATAAGCGTTTTTGGGTCGTCCTTGTCTGTCATAATTCCGTCTATGTCGGAAAGGAACAATAGCTTCTCTGCGTGCATTGCCGCGCCGATCGCCGCCGCCGCTGTGTCGGCGTTTATGTTGTAGCTGTTGCCGGCCTCGTCAGCGCCTATTGACGCGATAACCGGGATAAATTCGTCCTTGGCAAGAACTTCCAAAAGCTTTGCGTTGATCTCGGTAATCTTGCCGACATAGCCCAAATCCTTGTCGAGCGTTTCCGCTTTTATAAGCTGCGAATCTTTGCCGCATAAGCCTATCGCCTTTACTCCGAGGCTGTTGAGCTCGCCCACGATGTTTTTGTTTATCTTGCCGCACAGTATCATCTGCGCAACTTCCATCGTTTGCTCGTCGGTGACGCGCAGCCCGTTTTTAAACTGCGGCTGGACGCCGAGGCGTGAGAGCATTTTGTTTATCTCCGGTCCGCCGCCGTGCACTAGTATGGGGTTGACGCCCACAATCTTCAGCGCGGCAATGTCCTGAAGTATGGTGGTAGTGACGGCTTCGTCGTTCATGGCGTTGCCGCCGTACTTGACTACAATCGTCTTGCCTGTGTACTTGCGTATGTACGGAAGCGCCTCGCAAATTATGTTTGCGCGTTCTATCGTCGATTTTATAAAGTCTTTCATCTGAGCCTCTTTGTTGCCAGGATATTATATATGCTGTGTGGTTTAAATGGGTGCGTGAATCGGCAAACCCGATGTTTCAGGCAGATTGAACATTATGTTCATGTTTTGAACGGCTTGACCTGCCGCGCCCTTGAGAAGATTATCTATAACCGATATAACTATGCCGCGTTTTTCCTCGAATCTTGCGGAAAACACGCAGCGGTTGGTGTGCGAGACATAGGCTATTTCGGGCAGGGTGTCGATGTAGGTGACAAACGGCTCGCCTGTATACGCCGTTTTAAACGCGTTTAATGCGGCAGTGGGGTCGTCCGCCTCAAAATATATAGTGGAAAGTATGCCGCGCTTGATGGGAAGCAGGTGCGGTGTAAACAGTATGCTTTGTCCTAATTTTTCCGCCATTTCGGGCGCGTGACGGTGGGTAAACAGTCCGTACGCCTTAAAGTTTTCGTCGAGATTGCAGAAGGAATACGCCTCGTCCGCTTTTCGTCCGGCGCCGCTAACACCGCTCTTGCTGTCCGCAATAATGCCGGAAATCTTTGTCGCTTTGCATGCGGCAAGCATGGGAAGCAGCACGCTTGTAACGTAGCAGCCGGGATTGGCTACAAGCTGCGCGCGACAGATTTGTTTGCGGTTTACCTCGCATAAGCCGTATACCGCTAAGCTATTCAGATCGGGTCGAGGGTGGGTGACGCCGTAGGTGCGCTCGTATGTGGAAACGTTCTCGAATCTGTAATCCGCCGAAAGGTCAATCACCTTGACGCCCGCGTCGATAAGCTCGCCGACAAGGCTTGCTCCCGCCGTCTGCGGCAGGGCGGTAAAAACCACGTCGCATTTTTTAAGCAGCGGATCTGACGCGTCACCGAACTCCAAATCGCAAGGCAGCGCGGGAAATGCCGATACTACTTTTTTTCCGAGCTGGGCGCGGCTTGTGACAACGCTAAGCTCGGCAAAAGGGTGCTCGGCGATAAGCCTAAGCACTTCCGCACCGGCGTAGCCGTTTGCGCCAACAATACCTACTTTGATTTTTTTGTTCATGGGTGGGTAAAAAGTCCTAAAAAATATATCGCATATATTATATAACACTTTCGGGAAAAAGGCAACAGAAAATCGCACGGCTAAGCCATATTGCGCAAAAATGCTTGACAAACAATGATAAGTGTTGTAAAATAACTATGCTTTGCCGGTGTGGTGGAATTGGCAGACGCGCCGGACTCAAAATCCGGTGGGCTAATAACCCGTATCGGTTCGACTCCGATCACCGGCACCAAAAATCGGCAGTGCGCACAGCATTGCCGATTTTTTAATTAAAATAAAGAGAATGTATAGGGGAATGATGCACTATCTACAAAACAGATGGAAGTTAGAGAAAAACGTTCTTAAATACTACGGTTTGCGCAATAAAGACAATTTGTTTAAGAATACGGTCAAGCTCAACAAAAAACAAATTGAAATCGTAAAGAAGCTGCCGTGCGAGATAGAGGAAAAAGAGCTTAAAATCGTCACAAAGCTACTCGGCGAGCAGATTGTAGACGAAAGCAAGCTAAAAAGCACGCCAAACAGCTTGGACGAAGCAAGATTTTGCGTGGATTGCGCCGCAAACGATTATATTATCCCGGGGTTGGAGTTTGACGAACACGGGCGTTGTCCCATGTGCCAAACCAAAGAGGAGACTCGCAAGCTAAAGAGCATCGTCCCAGTAATGAACAATTTTCCGCGCGCTAAAAAATCGCGTTTTGACGTGGCGTTATTCTACACCGGCGGCAAGGACTCCACTTATTTACTTTATTATCTGTCCAAAACGCTCGGTTTGCGAGTGCTGGCGCTTACGTGGGAAATCCCGTTTATATCCGATTGCGCAAAGCAAAGCATAGACAACGCCAAGCGGCATTTAAAGAATGTGGAATTTGTCACTCGCAAAATTTCGGACAACGACTTGAAGGTGATTTATCGGCGTTTATATTCGTTAAGCGACAACACTTGCGCCTGTCCGTCCCTTGCGTACGTCCTGTTCTATCCCGAGCTTGTCGCGACAAAAACGCCGTACTTTGTAGTGGGCAACGAAACGGCGCAGATTGTAGGGCTGTACTACAATCACATGGCGCCGAAATTTGCATACTCATTTTATGATAACAAGCCATTAAACTTTTTAATTAATATAGGCAGGTTGTTTACGCTGCATCCGCCGCTTAAAAAAGGGCAGTTGCATACGCTTGCAACAATGAAGCAGCTTGCCTACGGCGACAATCCGCTTAAGAACGCCGCCGGATACAAAAACGCGCTTATAGGCAACGTCGTGGACGCCATACATACGGTTCCGCATATTGTAAAGCCGCTCAAATCCGCGATACGGCGTTCCTCGTGGAGCGGCCACATTCCGCGGTTTGTTCAGGTTGACTTCGACGAGATAAGCGGCGGCAAGTACGACTGGAAAAAGATTAAGGACACGCTTGTTAAAGAATGCGGTTGGGTCGCACCCGAAATTGATGACAAGGGTCTGCACACAAGCTGCAAGATAGAAAAATGCAAGGAGCATTCGCAATTTAAACGCTTTTACAATATGCAAAGCGACATGATACCTTTTTCCGCGTTGGAGATATCACTTGCCAGCCGCGACGGCAACGTAACTCGCGACGCCGCCATGGAGGAGATAAAAACCGCCTTGGGTTTTACCTTGGACGAGCCGCATGAATGCGAAATAATGAAGGGATTTATCGAGCAATGAACGCGGTTGTATTCTACTCTGCCACCGACGAATGCAAGCGCATTGCGGCATACTTTGCGGAGCGGTTAAGCTACGAGATTGTTGATATAGTGGGCGCAGGGTGCAAATACGAGCGTGCGGCGCTTGTTTTTCCCGTGCATTGCCAAAACATTCCGCAGGCGGTAATACATTTTTTAAAGCGTTTGACGGTGGATTATCTGACGGTGATAGCCGTTTACGGCAAGATGTGCCACGGAAACGTTCTTTACGAAATTCAGAGGAAGTTCCGCCATAACATTATAGCGGCGGCGTATGTGCCGGCAAAGCATACATATATAGACGAACCGCGTTTTTCAGACTTTGACAGGCTGGATCCCGTAATAGATAAAGCGACAAAACAGGGGACAGTAATAATACCCAAATCGTACAAAAACCCGTTTGCAAACGTTTTTAAGGGTTTGCGCAGCCGCATGGGCGTAAAAATAATCAAGAATAACGGTTGCGACAATTGCGGCATGTGCCAATATAATTGTCCTCGGAATGCCATTGTAAACGGCAAAACCAACCGCAACTGTATACGCTGTTTAAGGTGCGTTGCAAGCTGTCCGAAAAAAGCGCTTAGCTTTAAAACCACTCCCGCAATGTCCGCTTATTTAAAGAAGAAAAAACAAGACGAATTAATAATATACATTTAATATATTTATTGATAATATATTTATTGACAATTTGCAGGTTGCTTTGTATAATAATTAAAAGATTTTAAAGGAGTAACTATGAAGGATTGGAAAAAAGCGGTGCTTTGGACTCTTGTCGGATTTTGCATGATTTCGGTGATCGTCAGCATTTTCGGTTTGGTTGCGTTTTTGCAGATGGCGGCAACGGAGATATCCAGCATATTCATTGTGGAATCTGAACGAAGCTTATTTGTAATTTCAGGCGCTTTGGCGGTTGTGTTTGCAGTCGTCTGCGTCGTTCTTATCGCTGTCGTTATAATGTTCATTGCAAAAGGCAAACAGTTACACTCATTAAAATTGATGATTGTATTTTTGGTAGTTACTTTTGTGATATCCTTGTTTTTTACGATATTCGCATTTTGTACGGTGCCTATTTTGGAAAAAGATAATATTAATTTGTATCGTTATACCGTATTTTTCTATGGAACTTTCGTACACTGTCAAAGCTATCTATCGGCGGTTCTTTCCACATTTGTGCCGCTTATGATTGCCGACGGAATTCTTTTAGGATATTTGATTCATACGAAAAAACAAAAACAAGAGGGGACTTCCGAGACGTCAGTATCGGATCCTCAGTAAAATCAGAATATGCTTCATACAAAAAAAGAGCCTCAAGCTCTTTTTTGTTTTCGGTATTCAGTTGTACGACATCGCGTTAATCGTCGCTTTCTTCGGGCTGTTCGCTTTCCTCGCCGTTGTATTCCGCCTGTTCCTTGTACAGCACCTCTTGGGAAAGCTGAAGCTGCATAAGCTCGGACACCTCTTGATCCATTCCGAACATGCCCATGGACGACGAAACGGCAAGCGCCTCGTACGCTATTTCGGCGTCTATTCTTTTAGCTCGTTCCTCTTCGGCTTTTGCGTTGTCCTCGGCGTATGAGATTTCTTTCAATGTATCTTTGTAATCGTGTTCTTCCATGCAAATAGTATGGTCTAAACACATTATTTTATGTATGTTAATTTTTATAAAGCTCTATCATGCGCTTTGCTTCGTCCAGCACTGACTCTCTAACGTCAGTGGGCTGCAGGATTTTTACAGACGAGCCGTAGGAAAGCAGCCGCTTAATGAGCGCGTCGTTCATCGGCACTTCGGCGTGAGCGACAAGCTTGGTGCCGCGCTCCGTTACCGCCTGCAGTCCTAACCAGTCCACCACGCTCTCGAGAACAGCCGGGAAGAATTCAAACTCCAAATCGATATATATTTCGTTGTAGAATTCCAGCTCCAATTTTTCTATGAGCTTGCTCTCGTACTTGACAAAGCGTTTGCTTGTCTTTCTTAGGTCGCTTATACGCGTCAGCTTAAACAACCTAAAATCGCCGCGCAGGCGACACATGGCATAAATGTACCACGCGCCTGCCTTGAATACAAGGGTGTACGGCTCGATTGTGCGGTAGGAGACCGCGCCGCGCGCGTCCGTGTATTTAATGTCTACTGCGCGATTTTGCTCTATCGCCTCGGACAGTGTTTTTATCTTTGACTTTATGTCATCGGCTTGACTTTCGTCGCAGTCAATGTATAGGTCGGATTGCTTTACCACATAGTTGTCTTGCTCGCGCATGCGGTCTACGGCGTCCAGCTTTTCTATAAGCGCAAGGTTGACCTTGTCGTCGTAGATAGAAGCGGTGCGGCTTAGCGCGTCCTTTATGCGCAGGGATTCCGCCTCGGTAAGAACGGACTTGTCCACGACGTAATCGTCTGCAAGCGAATATCCGCCGTGGTGACCGGACGTGGAAATAATGGGTATGCCGGCTTCTATAAGATCGCCTATATACCGCGACACGGTGCGTACGCTCACGGAAAACCTTTCGGCAAGGTACTCGCGCGACACCTTGCGCTTAGAGAGCAAAATCATCAATATGGAAAAAACGGTCGATTGCGACATATGTATATATCCTTTATAACAATAAGTATATGGAAAAAAAGGTGGTGTGTCAAGACAAAAATTTTTAAAAAAGGCGTGAAATCAATTGTAATAATCTTTTAAGTATGTTAAAATATCGGTATAACTATAATTGTATTCGGAGAAGCAATGGATAACGAAGAAAACGTAGTAAACGAGCAGGCGGACAAAGAGGTTGCGGAAACCTCCGAGACTTCGCCTGCGGAAGAGCCTGTAACCGAGGCCGCCGACCAGGCGGAAGGATCCGCAGAGGAAAAGACCGAGGAGCAGGCGGAAGCGCAGGAGCAACCGGAAGAGCCGCAAAAGCCCGATTCGGTAAAAAAGCCCGCAGTCAAAAGGACCGCCAAGCAAAAGGCAAAGCTATTCCGCACTATCTACTATCCGGTGATAGCGGTGTTTACTTTGCTCATGCTCATCTTTTCGGCGTTGGACGGCGCGGTGGGGTACAGTCCTTCGGCGTACGGCGGCAGCTATTACAAAGACGTAAACACGCACATTAAGGCGCTTGCCGTAACTCGTTCCGCTATGGCGGCGGAAGGCGACGGTGGCGTCCTGAACGCACGCAATTATATTTTGTCTATGCTCAAGGCAGGTGGTTTCACCGAGGTCGAGGAAGAACAGACCGAGCGCGACGAGATAACCAAGGAAAAGATAGAGCGTATAAAGACCGTCACGGCATATGCCAAAGAGGGCGATGTAAAAAAACCGACGGTGACACTGCAAACTTCCACGCTGGACGCCGATCTTCAGGACGATCTGGGGCTTACCGAGCATTTGGTAGGCAGGCAAATAACCAATATCATAGCTGCATTGCCGGCTAAAGGCGCTTCCAAAGGCGCGGTTATAATTACCGTGCGTTACGACAGTCGCACGGATACCGTGGGAGCATCGGGCGCGGCGTTTGTGGCTAATGCCATGCAATCCATGATAGAGCTTGCCGGATCCGGTCAAACGTTTAAAAACGACATAGTTGTCGTGTTCACCGAGGACCTCGATTACTCATACGGCGCTTATGCGTTTTTCAATCTTTTCGACGGTCTTGACGGAGTTGTTGCTCGTGCCAAGGCAGGCGTAAACCTCGAAGCATACGGCAACGGCGGCACGCTTGCGCTGACCGACGCGAGCAACGCAGGACTCGATTATATTTACGCTTATACCAAGGCGGCGGACAACGCGCTCAACCTTTCGGTCGTTCCCGGCGCCATACCCGACGAATTTAAAAACAGAGACGCAGTCAAGGCGTTCGGCAATATCCCTGCGGTGCAGGTGGCGGTGCTCGGCGGACTTGACGCCGCGCAGTCAAGCCGTGATAATGCGGCGGAGCTTTCCTCTGCAATTGTAAAGCAGCAGGCGCGGTTTATAAAAGACTATGTGAAAGTGTTCGGCGACTGCACCGATTCTTTCAGTGCGGAAGGTGACGACAATACCGCTTTCTTCTCCTATATAGACGGAGGAACAATAGCATACACTGCGGTCGCTTCCTACGTGGTGGGCGCGCTGCTTCTTGCTATGATAGCTGCGGTCATTGTCACCATGGCGCTCAAAAAGACGTTCTCGCTTAGGAACATGTTTGTTGCGCTGGGCGTGCAGCTTTTGGTTGTTGTCAGCACGCTCGCGGCTATGCTTGCGGCGTACTTCCTTGTCACGCTTATGCTAACGGGCTTCGGCGTGTTGCCGATTATGGCGATAACAAGGCTCAGATACAGCAATGCCGGAATAATCATTGCGGCAATGCTCATTACGGTGGCGGCTGCGTTCGGCTTTACCACGCTTTATAAAAAGCTGTTTAGGGTTACGTCGTCAGACGCAGTCCGCGGCACGGCAATGCTGTTTGGGCTTGCCGGCGCGGTCATGAGCTTTGCTTTCCCTGCGTACTCATACGTCACGTCATGGCTGGGACTGCTGCTTCTTGCCGTCCTTTTGACGTCGGTGTGCCTGCACAAAAAGTTTAAGGCCAAGTTCGGCTTCGGTATGGACAGACTGTATCTGTACGTAATACCCACAGCGCTGTGCCTGCCGCTTATCATGCCGACAATAACGGCGCTTTCGGGATTGATGCCGCTTGTGCTTCTTCCCGTGCTGTTCATGCTGTTCACGGCGGTACTCGGCGTCGGCATTTCGTATTTGGATCGCACTCAACCCTTGCTTGACAAGGCGGTCAAAAAGCTGCCTAAGCGCACGATACGCGTAGAGCGCGTCGTCACCGAAAAGGTGGAGGACCGCGCCAAAAAGGGCAAGTTTACGGAAGTAACCGTCAAGCGCGTGGAAAACGAAAAGATTCCGCTTAACTACAAAAACTACTTCGGCATTTCGGTTGTTGCGGTGTTAGGTATAATTGTTGCGCTGTTCTCGGGCGGCTTCGGCGTAAGCTTTGACAAGACGCTTACCGGCTTCTATTCCTACAACGACGCAGTCTACAACAGCTCGCTCGTGTACGAGTGGACGGACGACGGACAGAGGATTGTTGTAAGCGATTTGTCCGCGTACAAGTTTATCCGCTACCATGTGGACGACCTCAAGTGGGACAGCGTAAACAATGTTTACAGCAAGACGGTTAACTATGATAATTCTTCTATCATAGCTCGCGAACCGTCTATAAGCCATGACGGCAATGTGTACACAGTGACCACGTTTGACGGCGGCAGGTCCAACGTGACCATCACCATTCCGTCCGCGCGCTCTATCACGCGCATAACCGTAAAGGAATCCTCCAAGAACGACGGCGACTATGAAGGGTATGTGTACGAATACGAAAACTGTGACACAATAGTCCTGCGCTTCCCTTACGGGTTTGATTCCACCTTTACGCTGGAGATAAGCGGCAGTGCGCCTAGCAAGTTCCAGTACGAGGAATACCGCACCGTCAACGAGGGCGACGCCGCGCTGGACACGGTTGACGAATGGAACAAGATCAGTGGAAACGCCGATATGCCGGGACTGAGAGCGGCAATAGTGATCAAGCGCACGCTAAACGCTTAGTGAATAAGTAAACTCAATTCGGACCGCACGTAACAGTGCGGTCTTTACTTTTTTATGATGATTTTCCTGTTTTTATTTGCGATTTTTGCGCGCAAAAAAAGTAGGTTTTGTTTGCTTATATTTTTTGTCCTTCACGGCTATCGTGGCTTTAAGGGCTGATTTTGACCGAAAAATGGGTATTTTTTTGTTTTTATTTGCATTTTGGGGCATAAAAAGCTTGTCGAATACTGGACAAAACCGAAAATTATATGCTATAATTCTTGCAAGGTATCAACGGAGGAATAATAAAATGGCAGTCGCGCGCAAGCCTAAAAATACATTAAAATTTTCGCAGCCGTCGTCTTGGTGGGGGAGCCAATGGCGTGAAGGGTTGCCCATCGGAAACGGTGTTATAGGCGCCACGACTTACGGAGGCGCTACTTCCGACGTTCTTATGATTACGCACGGCGACTTGTGGTGGCAGGGCAAGGACTCCGCTCTTCAAGACGTGTCGGACAAAGTGCCGGGTGTGCGCAAAAAGATTGCCGAGGGCGATTTTGTCGGCGCGGAGAAAATTCTGTCCACCGAGCTTATCCGCAAGGGCTACAGACCGCAGCTTTCCTATCCGTTGCCGCTTTGCGATTTTATCATTGACATGAAGGCGGACAAGGTTGTCAAGGAATACAGCCGCACGCTTGACCTTGAGAGCGCGGAGACCTCCGTCACGTTTAAGGACGGCGCAACCAGGTTCTCTCGCAACGCCTTTGTTTCTCGCGCCAAGGATATCATTGTATACGAAATTACACGCACCGGTCAAAAGAATATAGACGCGTCGTTTAGGTTTGCCGTTCACGACAAGTTTAACGCGCGCACGCAGGTTGCGGTGTCCGCCACGCCGGAGAACGCGACCGTAAAGTGCGAAAACTACTGGCTTTATTTTTCGGCGCGCTCGTCGTCCGGCGCGGACTTCGGCGCCGTTGCCAAGATAAACTTTTTTGCCGGCAAGCAGGTGATAGACGGCGATAAAATCGTAGTCACCGGCGCGGAGAAGATTCTTGTAATAATCAAACCGTTTGTCGAGGCTCAGCGCGACAAGGCGTGGAAGGAATGCAAGGCGTCCATAATGGAGGTCAAGCTTCCGTATGACAAGCTTTTAAAGGAACATCAAACGCTTCACCAAAAATTGTTCTATTCGGCGGAGGTTGACTTTAACGCCGACCCTGCGGCGCGCGACATGTATGTTGATGGCGCCGTAACCGAAACTGTGCAAAGCGGAGAGACAAGCACCGCGCTGCTCGAAAAGCTGTGGGCTTTCGGCAGATATCTAATGATAACAGGCTCAAAGCCGGAGGGCAGACCTTTTGCGCCGTACGGACTGTGGTGCGGCGACTACAAGGCGGAGTCTGCGCAGATAAACGCCGCAGGCAATCTTCAGGCAGTGTACGACATGACGCAGGCGGGCAATCTTAACGATTATGCCGAAAGCGTCTTCCACCTGTACGAATCGGTCATGCAGCAGCTCAAGCTCAACGCGTCCCGTCTTTACGGCTGCCGCGGCATATTTGTTCCTTACACTATGTCGCCGTCAACAGGCTATCCGGGCGACATAACCGACGGCATGATACACTTCACAGGCGTTGCTGGGTGGCTTGGCAATCTGTTTTACGATTACGCGCTCTATCAGAGCGATCAAAAGTTTTTAAAGTTCCGTGCTCTTCCGTTCATGAAGGAAGCGGCGACCTTCTACGAGGAATTCTTTAAGCTTGTGGACCTTAAGTATTACGAGTCCACACCGTCGTACTCGCCGTTCTCTACGCCGGGCAACCTTACGACCAATGCGGAGACTCACGCGATTGCGGCAAATGCCACGGTGGACTTTGCCATTGCAAGGAGCCTCTTAACCAACCTTATAGAGGGCAGCAAGGCCACAGGGCTCAACAAGTCCGACATTGCTAAGTGGGAGGACATGCTGAAAAAGATTCCGCCGTACAAGTACAACGGCGACGGCACTATGGCGGAATACATAGACGAACGCTGCACCGACAACCCGAGTGCGCCGTCTGTTGCAATGTTCTATCCGGTGTATCCCGACTACCGCAGCCGCGACAACATAGAGCTGAACAAGGCTTACACCGTCACCGCCAAAAAGAAGTGCGTGTCCGCACGGGAAAACATGAGCGCGGACGCTTTGGCAGGGTATGCGCAAATCTTTGCTCGGCTTTGCGAGGGTGAATTGATGTACGACCAGATCAACGCGCTTGTCAGAGGCATGGCTATGAACAACCTTGTGTTCGCCTATGACGACTGGCGCGGCATGGGCAGCGGCAGGCATGCGTTGTGGGCGCAACCCGTTCCGTACGTAAACGTGATGGTGGCAGGCGCGCTGCAGGAGGCTTTGGTTCAGTCCACGCCCAATCTAATACACTTACTGCCTGCGGTGCCTGCGCAGATGGGCAAGGGCACATTGTCCGGCTTCCAGACCCGGGCAGGCGTAGAGGTGTCCATGGAATGGGATGTATCCAAGGGCACGCTTGTTGCCAAGCTGAAGGCAAAGCACAACACTGTGATAGACGTGCAGCTGCCCAAGACGGCAAAGCCGCCCAAAAAGGTGGACGCGCAAAAGTTTGACGATCTCCGCGGCCTGCTTATCGGGCTGAAGCTTGCGGCAAACAAAGTGGTTCAACTTGATATAAAATTCTAATAAGCAAAATAAAAGCGCGCTGTCTTGCGCGTTTTTATTTTTAAATTAATTACGGAAAATTTTTGATAAGACTGTAACAATTACGGCAAAATCTTGTCTTTAATAGTGTAGATGGAAGACATATATGATTTACACCTATGACGATGATTACATAGTCGGGTTATTCTTTGACCGCGATGAAAAGGCTATAGCCGCTACACAGGACAAGTACGGCGGATACTGCTTTAAAATAGCGGTCAATATCTTGGGTGACAGAGACTATGCCGAGGAGGCGGTAAGCGACGCCATGCTTAGCGTGTGGAATTCCATTCCGCCCAATCGTCCTCAAAGCCTTTGTGCCTACGTCGGAAAAATTGTGCGCAACGCGGCAATCAACAGCTACAACTTTAACCATGCGGAAAAGCGGCTTGCAAGCGAATATGCCGTTTCGCTCGAGGAGCTTGACTACTGTATGTCCGGGGCAGCCGATTCGTGCGGTGATATAAACGCTTTGTCTAAATGTATAAACGACTTTCTCGCCGAACAAAAAAAGCAACATAGAATAATGTTTGTAAGGCGGTACTTCTTCGGCGATTCCATGAGCGAGATTGCCTCAATGCTCGGCGTATCGGAAGGGAAGGTGCGTACCACGCTTTTCCGCATGCGCGACAGACTTAAAAAATATTTGGAGAAGCACTATGAATAACGAGCTACTGCAAAACGCCATATCGAATATAGATTGCAAGTTTATCGAAGAAGCGAGCGAGTTTTCTCTTGCTTCCGCCAAGGACGGGACGGATAAGCAATCAAAACGGCGCATTGCCTATTTTGGCATGACGGCAGCAGCCGCGGCGGCGGTTGCGGTTGCTATCATAGTACCTCTGTCCGTGTCCGGAACAATCGAAAAACCTAACGACAATTTACCGAGCGGCGGAATGAACGGAGGCGGCGCGCCCGGAGGAAGCAGTCCCCAACATATTTACGGGTTGGGACACACACAGACCGGCTCGCTCGGCTCTGTAAAATACACCGAAAGGGGCGATTATTTTGTTACATTCGAGCTTGAGATTACCGACAACCGGTATAATTACGATATCGATGTAAGCTTTGAGAACAATGATTATATAGTTTCCACAGATAAAGAACTCGACAGATACCATACGCTGACTGTTTTGGACAGTTCGCTTCTTGTCGTCACTGTGGACGGCGAACAAGCCGAAAAAATTCCCAATCAAGTGGGGCGGTATGTCGTTTCGGTCGATTATTCGGCGTGCAAGATCGACGGAAATCAGATAATATTCGGCTACTTTTCCGTGTGGTATTGGACGTACTATCATTGGAATTACCATATATATAAGTAATGTTGCATATTGCTTTTTTTTATCTTCTGTGTTAAAATAGGTGTAGCCGCTTTTTACAGGAGATATAAATGAACATACACGCAATAAGACACGACGCTTTAACAGGTTGTTACGCGCTTGACAACAACACGCTAATCGTAAAGCTGGAAACGGGCAAGGACGTAACCGCCGTCAACCTATATGCAAACGATCCGTACGTCGGCGAGTTCGGCGACGTGTGGAGGGGCGAGCAGTACAAGATGCGGCGTAAGGCGGAGCTTAGGCATTCGCTTGTATGGGAGATTTCGGTTGTTCCCAAGTATAAGAGACTTCAATACTACTTTGAGATTATTTGCGGCGACGAAAAGCTGTACCTATTTGAGGACGGATTTCACGATAGCGCCAGGGGAAAACTGGGTACAATAGTCCAGTACTTTAAATACGCGTGGTTAAATCCCGCGGATGTGTGCGTCGTGCCCAAGTGGGCGGAGGATATCGTTTGGTATCAGATTTTTCCCGACAGATTTTGCCGCTCGGGAGAGGGTAAAAGCGCGCTTAAAATTTTGCCTTGGGGCGAGGAAAAGAATGCTAAGTTCTACGACTTTTACGGCGGAAATCTTCGCGGCATAATAGACAAGCTGGAATACATAAAGGACCTCGGCGTTGGCGGATTGTACATGACCCCGATAATGCGATCGGACACCAATCACAGATACAACACGTACGACTACACGCTTGTGGATCCCGAGCTAGGCACCAATGCAGAGCTTAAGGAGCTTATAGACAAAGCGCACGGCATGGAGTTAAAGGTCATGCTGGACGCCGTTTTCAATCACAGCGGCAGGGATTTTTTTGCCTGGCTAGACGTCGTGCAAAACGGCAGAAAGTCCAAGTATTTCGATTGGTTTTTTATCAACGCCGACAACTTCGATAAGGGCAGGGAAAGCACCAAGGACGGGCGGTATTACACTTTTTCGTTCGCCGCATACATGCCCAAGCTTAACACCAACAACGTAGAGGTGATGGATTATTTTATAGGCATCTGCAAGGGCTGGGTGGAACTCGGCGTGGACGGAATACGGTTTGACGTCGGCAACGAGGTTTCGCACGCGTTTTTAAAGAAGCTTCGGCTTGAGCTGAAACGCATAAAGCCCGATTTGTACCTTTTGGGCGAAATATGGACGCGCTCGCTCCCGTGGCTACTCGGCGACGAGTACGATTCGGTGATGAACTACCAGTTTTTGGAGAGCGTAAACGACTTTATGGTGGACAAAACCGAGACCGCGCGCGACCTAATGTACGCGCTTAACGAGGCGTACAATATTTACTTTAAGCAGATAAACGGCGTGCTGTTTAACATGCTGGACAACCACGACGTGGACCGCGCGTTTACAAGGTGCAGGAGCGTAGACAGCCTGCTGCAGGAGCTTACCATACTTGTTACTATGCCGGGCAGTCCGTGCGTCTATTACGGCACTGAAACAGGCATGGAGGGCGTAGTTGCGGAATCGGGCAACCGTCGGTGCATGGACTGGAGTGGCATAGATAGCGGAAAGTACAGCGACATAATTTCCGAGTTTAAAAAGATTATGGCGCTTAAAAAGCTGTTTGCTCGGTTTAAAGAAGGCAGTGTCGAATGGTGTGCCGATAATAACCGCATAGTAAATTACGTGTGGAAAAACGCGCAAGGGGAATGCTTACAGGTTTACTTAAACGCGTCCGAGTGTAGCGCCACGGTGCAGGGCAAGAATATTGCATACAGCCGCTTGCTTGACGGCAACACTCTGCGCCCCGGCGGCATAGCGGTTTTTTGCGGATAGAACTAATCGAATATTTTTTGCAAACAAAAAGTGCCGCTGAAAATTCGGCACTTTATTTTGTGTAAAAATAGATTTTATAAAAGCGTTTTTACAAGGTCGTCCATGTTGTATAGAGCAGGCGAGGCGGATAAAAGAAAGTCAGCCGCTTTGTACGCGCCTGCGGCAAACAGCTTTCTCGACCGTGCCGAGTGCGTGATAGTGACAATCTCGTCCTCGCCGTAAAAGCCTATTTCATGTTCGCCGACAACGCCGCCGCCGCGCACGGACGTTATGCCCAATTCGCCTTTGTTGCGCTTTCCGTTTCGATTTATCACTTGATTTTCGCGCGGAGACAGTGCGTCCGCCAATAGCAGCGCCGTTCCAGACGGGCTGTCTATTTTTTGGTTGTGGTGCTTTTCCACAATCTCTATATCGAACTTGTCGCCGAGTATTTTTTGCGCCGCTTGCGCCGCCGCCTTAGCCGCCGCAATGCCGAGGCTCATACTGCCCGAGCGGAATACGGGCACATTCTTGGACAGTAGCATTATCATGTGCGCCTCGCTGTCGTTGTAGCCCGTAGTGGCAAACACGACCGGCTTTTTTGTCCTATCGGCAAGCGCGACTATCGGTGACAAAAGAAAGGGGTTGGAAAAGTCTATAATCACGTCAAAGTCCACGTCAATCTTGTCCGTGTCGCTAAATACGGGAATCTCTCCGCCGCGCGGTGTTTTGTCAAAGCCGCCTACGATTGTGTAACCGTAGTCTGCGGCGCAGGACAAAAGCATTTTGCCCATCTTGCCGTCTATGCCGAAAATAAACGCTTTTTTCATTTTATCAGCTCCAATTCGCGCAAGGCGGTTTTTAATATTTCGTTATGTTGCGGCTCGAGCTCGGTAAGCGGCAGGCGAGGAGCGCCCACTTCAAATCCGATAAGCTGCATTGCCTTTTTTACAGGTATGGGATTGACCTCTATAAACAGCGCGGAAATCAAATCGTTAAGCTTAAACTGCAATTCCTGCGCGTTCTTTAGCTTGCCCTTTTCGCACAAAGCGCAAAGCTCGCTCATTAATTTAGGCGCAGGGCTGCATGCAACAGAAATCACGCCCTTGGCGCCCATAAGCATGGCTGTTGCCGTTATGCCGTCGTCGCCGCTGTATAAGTCGAACCCGGTCTCTTTGCACACCTTGGCGGTAGCCTGGAATTGGTCTATATTGCCGCACGCTTCCTTTATGCCGATTACGCCGTCTATCTTGCTTAATTCTCTGACGGTGGCAGGCAATATGTTTACGCCGGTGCGCGAGGGAACGTTGTACGATATGACGGGAATGTTCGCTTTGGCTACTTCCTTGTAATGTGCGATTATTCCGTTTTGCGTGCATTTGTTGTAGTAGGGTGTGACTACAAGCACACCGCTTGCTCCAAGCGATTTGGCAAGCTTTGCCTTTTCATAGGCGGCGGCGGTGCAGTTGCTGCCTGCGCCTGCGATAACGGGCACGCGCCCATTAGCGTGCTTTACGACAAACTCTATGCCTTTTTTGTATTCCTCGGTCGTCGCGGTGGCAGGTTCGCCTGTGGTGCCGAAGGGGACAAGCGCAGATACGCCGTTAGATATAAGATGTTCTATGTACCTTTCAAGCACGGCGTAATCGATATTGCCGTCCTTGCCGAACGGCGTTACCATTGCCGCGCCAACGCCTTTAAACAATGTCATAATTTTACCTCGTTAAAGTATATGTGGTTAAAAAGCTTTATTTGTCTTTGACTAAGAGCTCTGCAATCTGCACTGCGTTTGTAGCCGCGCCCTTTCTTATGTTGTCTGCAACAACCCAAAGATTGAGCCCGTTTTCCACCGACGTGTCCTGTCTAATCCTACCGACATAAACCTCGTCGTGTCCCTCCGCATTTATAGGCATGGGGTAGACGTTGTTAGCGGGATCGTCCGTTACAATCACACCCGGAGCGCTACGCAAGACTTCTATCGCCTTGTCGCGCGAAACGGGATTATAAAATTCCACGTTTATGCTTTCGCTGTGGCCGTAGTGCACGGGCACTCGCGCGGTGGTGGCGGTTATGCGGAGCGCCTCGTCGCCCAAAATTTTGCGCGTTTCGTTTATCATCTTCAGCTCTTCCTTGGTGTAGCCGTCATCCGTAAACACGTCTATGTGTGGAAGAATGTTGTGCGCGATAGGGTGAGGGAACTTTTTGGGCGGAACGCCTTTTTCTCCGTCGCTTAGGTCGTAAAGCCCTTGCTTGCCTGCGCCCGATACCGCCTGATATGTAGAGTACACTATGCGCTTGATTTTAAACGCGTCGTGCAGCGGCTTTAACGCGACAACCGCCTGAATTGTCGAGCAATTGGGGTTGGCGATTATGCCGTTATGCTTAAACGCTTGTTCGGGGTTGACCTCCGGCACCACAAGCGGCACGGATTTGTCCATTCGCCATTGCGAGGAGTTGTCTATAACAACGCAGCCCTGCTTTGCAAAAATCGGCGCAAAAGTTTTTGACACTTCGCCGCCCGCGGAAAACAGCGCTATCTCCGCGTCGCATTTTTTGATGTTTTCCTCGGTAAGCTCCTCTACGGTATAGTAAGAGTCTTGGAACAAAACGGTGTTTCCCGCGCTTTTTTTCGACGCAAATAGGTAAAGGTTTTTTATGGGGAAGTTGCGCTCGTCAAGCACCTTAAGCATATTGCGCCCGACAAGTCCTGTGGCGCCAACTACGGCTACGTTCTTTTTCATGACTGCCTCCAGCGGAGGCTCTTTCAAGTTCGTACACCAATCTTGCTATAAATTTACGCGATACGTGCGGTTATATAACATGGACGTAGCGCTGCTACGACCATAACATATAGCCTTTGTCTCACGTAAATTTCTCACGCAATCTTGGCGTGTCACTTGTAAAGAGCCTCCGAAGATAATCTTACCAAATTGTGTGTGCAAAAGTCAAGAGAATTAGTAGTTAAGAGTTCCGAGTTAGGAATTAAGAGTTAATAGTCATGCGGAGAAATCTTACACTATTTGCGTGCAATCACTTGAAAAGGAAAGGTAAATGTAGTATAATGATAACATGGACGAGCAGGCTTTGACTTATCTAAAGGAGACGCGGCGCAAGCTGCACGCCATGGCGGAGCTGTCGGGCGCGGAATATAACACGTCCGCGTTTATCGTGGAGGAGCTGAAGCGCT
>JAFLVH010000002.1 GCA_022508365.1 Clostridiales bacterium
GGGCGCATGCCGGACACGGCAACGCCGACGGTAAGCCCGAGAAAGCGGTGAATCTTGCCCATCCACTCGGCGTCACGGCGCGCAAGGTAATCGTTGACTGTGACAACGTGCACGCCCTTGCCCGTCAGCGCGTTAAGATATGCAGGCAGAGTGGAAACAAGCGTTTTACCCTCACCTGTGCGCATCTCGGCAATTCGCCCCTGATGGAGCGCTATGCCGCCCATTATCTGAACTTTAAAGTGCTGCATGTTAAGAACGCGCTTGCCCGCCTCGCGCACTACTGCAAACGCCTCGGGCAAAAGATCGTCAAGCGTCTCGAAGTTTTCGTTGTAACGCTTTTTAAACTGCTCGGTCATGCCGCGCAACTCATCGTCGGACATCGCAGCAAACTTCGACTCGAGCGCAAGCACCTGTTCCGCCTTGGCAGAAAGCCGCTTAACGTTGCGACGGTTATCGCTGCCTGTAATAAAAGAAATAAGACCCATATCTACCTCGCTATGCTATAAGAGAAAAAATCTTATAGGCACGCAAAAAATGTGAACGCATTATACGCCACATAAATTCTACCATAAACCAAAGATAAAATCAAGTAAATTCGGAATTATGAATTCGGAATTCGGAATTATTTTGTAGAAAACAATCGCCGCTTGCGACATGTTCTAAACTATGCATTTATAATTCTACAATAAAACAACACGGCCGCGGAAAGCGACCGTGTTGTGATTGTGTGCGCACGCAGGGACATAAGCGCATATTTACGCTGTTACGCCATACGGCGCAAACAAGCAATATTCTTTTAGTTTATACCTTTATGTAACGGTATCACGGATTGGAGTAAGAAAGGTTTATGTTTGACTTTATGAGCTGTGATAATTAGTCGGCGAGTTCGGCAGAGACCGTAATTTCGTAATCCTGATTCATTTCCGCAACAGCCGCCGCGCCCTTAGCATCGGAAACTAAAATAATGTTAATTGTAACAGTGCCCGATGATGCAAGAGCCGCTAATTCCACAGAACCTGTAAATGCCGTCCAACCGGAAGGAGTGCCTGTTCCGGTAGGCGTAGAAACACTGGCACCAATTTGATAATAAAGCGGGAGGTCTTCGCCGTCTGTCAACTCCATCGAGAAAGTATAGGTGCTCGCGGGTGCTCCTCCAGTATATGTCACAGTGTATGTGTGCATTAGCGCCATTGAGGCTTCCAGATAACCAAATTCTTGGTTATACGGCACTAAAGCTTTTTCAGCATTTTCAGGTGCAAATGCTAATGTACCTGCAGTTGTTGTGATTGAGCCGGTAGTACCAGAACCGGTAGCATCCGATACATCACCTGCTTCCCACGCTGCAAACGAGACCGCGCCAATGCCGGCAATAGCGGCAACAGAAGCCGCAATTACAAGAGACTTAATAGTCTTTTTCATAATTTTGTTTTCTCCTTTAAATAATTTTTTGATTATATTATTTTTACATTTCGATACCCTGCTATCAAAATGGAAAAATCAATGAATTGTTTAGATTCCCCGACTACGCTTGAAATGTCAAAAGATTAACAAATTATGCATTAGTTGCCGATGCGGAGAATGTCAATTTGATTTGGCCACCCATCATATCATAATTAGTGGCACCTTCACCATTTGTAAAGAAAACATAAATAGTAGCTGAACCACTTGACAAAGTGATTTCCTGTGCTGTTGCAATATCTTGTTTGGAAGAAGGCGCTGCGCCATTAGGCTGTTGTGTGGAATAATAAATTACACCATCGCCAATTGCTTTACCGCTGCTGCCAGCCTCATACTCTCCTTTTAACGTAACAGTTTGATCGCCATTACCCTCAACAGTTACAGTAAAAGTCCAATAAGTGGTATAAGAGCCGCCCTGGTCAACCGGATACAATGCACTTAAGCCTGAGTCAGGAGAAACCGACAATGAACCTATAGTGTTAATTGACCCGGTATTACCTGTAACGGTTTTGTCGGCTACTGAGCCTGCACTCCATGCCGCATAAGATACTGCGCCCACGCCTACTACTGCGGCTACTGCCGATGCTGTGATTAATGCTTTGACTGCTTTTTTCATGATTTGTTTTCTCCTTTAAGAAAATTTTTTTAATTTTTTATTTTATTGGGCATCTGTGCCCATTAAAACCGTTGTGTGTAATCGCTTGCGCGACATTGAGATTACGATGCATTAGCGGTGAACGTGAGCGATATGTCTTTATTCATGGCACTTGCGCTGTATGCCACCATACATACATACACGGTAGCCGAGCCGTTATTGAGAGTGATGTTTGACGTATCTATCGTCTCGGGTAGCCGCGTGCCAGGGCTTGCCGCCGTAGGTGCCGTATCCCCCACCTTGTAGTAGAGTTGTGCTACTTTGGCGTCGCAATCCATCGTGCCTTCCAATTTAACGAATACATCCCCCACGCTGCCGGTGAGCGAAACAGTAAACTGCCAATACTTGGTGCCGGTCACGTCGTTGTTGTCAATGGGGAGCAGGCTGTCCATCACTATATCTTTGGTTGTTGACGAACCCGACCCGCCTTTTTCAACCGTAACAGAAACATCTCCGACGGTGTTAATCATTCCTGTAGGGCCTTCAGCTGTAGCCGTGGAAGAACCACCGGCAGTCCACAAGGCATAAGACACTGCACCCACTCCGAATACAGCGGCTACTGCCGACGCGGCTATTAACATTTTGACTGCCTTTTTCAAGATTGCCGAAGCTCCTTTAGAGAATAATTACTTGTTGTTGTCTTGCTGTTGTTTACCGTCTACTCGCCCGACGAGGATTACTACCAAGAGAAAGTACTATTAATGGCAAGCCAGTAGTATGTATCATTGTATTTGTACCCATTAAGAGCTTTACTACTACTTGCAGTTTGGGATGCGATTGTACAAGATAAGTTTCCGGTTTGTCCGGTGTTCCAAGCAGTTCCTCCAGTAAAGATTGCGCCAAATGTTTGCTGTCCAACTGTTGATGAACTACCCAATGACCCGACACCACCATAATCGTAACCATTGGTATTGAATAGATAGATACCTTGTGCACCAAAAACATAGAGTGTAGTAGAGTATGATGTGCCACTACGCGTAATCGTGTGCGTCTTATAAGAAGAATTATTGCCCTTAATATTGGAAGCTAAATTGCTAATCGCGACAGAGTAAGAATATATTTTGTATCCGTATGTTGCGTCAAGAGTTGGCGTTAGGTTACTTAACACTATATCATTAGTCTGCAAATCGCCTATTCGTACTATCATTCTGTCAACATCACCAAACGAAACACTCGATTTTACCAAGCCGGTGTTATTGCCATATCTTACATACGGGTCACTATCCCAAGCGGTAACTGCATTGTCTGTTGACAGGTTCCATAAATGCAATTTGAAAGTAGAATAATTATAAGAGGTAGCACCAGTAAGTTTTATCCAGACGACGCCATCATTTGCAACCGCCATCAACGAGCCTTCCGTCGAGTTAGATGTTACGGTGGCCTGCAAATCTTTTACGTGCTTGTAAACAACATAGAGGTTGTTGCCACTACGATAGAAAGTATAGTAACCGGATTTTACGACAGTGACGGTATTTGAGCTCACTGTTAAGAACGAGTTCAAGCCGGACGAAACGCCGTTAATGCTTTGCAAGCTGATAGTTTGCACTGTCGCAGAATTGCCATAGTAAATTCTGAACTGCAGATCCGCTTGCAGATATAGATTTTTAAGCTCATACTGACTATTGACATAGCTCATTGCAAATCCGTCGTCGGTATAAACGAACGAGTTATCGCTTCTATACGACACAACAACACGATATACTCCGGTATTAGTGGTGTTAGCATTTTGAGTCCAGCCGTCGTCTATGTTACCAGTCATTGTGGCATCTAAGCACCAGGAAGTAGGACTACTTACACTCTGTTTAAGGACAAACTTATACGTAGCATTGACCGTTGCCGTCAGTGTAGCACCGCCGCTCTGTTTCAATCGACTGCTAATGTTAATCGCAGGATAGCTGCCGATAGCGGTGTATGTTATATCTGCCTTATCTGAATCAATGAACTTAAGAGTTTCTCCTGCCGTAAGCGAAATGTTTGTGAGCTCATATTGAACAACTGTAGCGTCGGATTGCGTAGTCGACTTAGTGAAAGCGATTGACGCTCCTTTGTAAACCAATTGAGGCGGATCCGGCTCTTTTGCCTCTTCATAATGTGCTATCAGTGTGACATCACTTGTAATATTTTGATTATTGTACTTGGCGCCGTTGTAATACCAGCAATCAAAAGTATAACCGGTTTGGTTAGGCGTAGGCGCATTGTCCGCACTAAGTACAGACTCGGGTATAGGAGTACCGTCCGGAACTAATGTTGTATGCTCGGTAGTGCCGTCCGACCAGGCGCCGTCGCCGGCGTTGAGCGTGACGGTGTGGATATCGCTTGCATAGCTTATAATAAGGTCGTCAATTAAGAAGTTGGAAGGCGCAAGCGCATACCATCCATTAGCATTGGTTATATTAGAGGGTTTGTTAGCATCCGTATATTGCGCCGGTGTTTTTGTTTTGTCTTTAATATTTACATACCATACGCTATTACCTGATTTATAAGGAACGGCATTACCTCTGAGTATGAATGTATACTCACCGTCCTTGGGAATATAAATATTCATATCCGCTAAGCCGGATACTGCGGCATTAACGTTGAAATACGGTGTATTACTGTCGTACAAACCGGCAGGAGCGGTAATATTTTTGGGCACAAAGTATGCGGTTTTCGCTTTGTTCCCATCCTGCTGGCGCTCACCGGTACTGTCAAGCATATAAGGCTTTACGATAGTGCCTGCCGTCAAGCTGACGGTAAGCGAGTACTCTATCGGCTTGTTCGGATAGTATACGCCGTCAGGGTCGGTAGAGACGTCTCCGGCACCTGTGATTACGGGCGTACCTTCCATCTTAAGCGTTCTGCGCGGGTCCCACGTCCAAACGCCGTTGACAAGTCCGCCCATGTAAAAGCCCCAAGCCGAACCGTAACCCTGCTCGTAGCGCTGCCAATGGTTTATGTTGCTGGCGGTGGCCTTTAGGTAGAATGTACCTGCATTGCCTTGAGTTACGATAGTTATATCCAATGCAAAATACTGCTCTTCATAATCGCCGAAGAACAACACGCAGTACATTCCGTCCTCATAGTACTCGTCGACATAATGACTATCGTTTGTGCCCGAAAGATTTCTGGGTATGTAGTTGATGCCGCTGAGAGTCGTCGCAGAGCCGTACAATTTAGGCGCACTGACTTCGCCGTCCGACGGATTGCCGTCCTCGTCCGTGGCCGTACGGGAAACGTCAAAGCTGACAAGCGGAGTGTTGTTGTTAGTAATAGGATTGCCTGAAGCGTCCACAATCTGGAATATCAAAAAGCATATTGTGTTGTCACTGGTCGTGTATTCCGAGCTTGCTCGTGACACGGCAACATAAGTCGTATATGTATAATTAGTGCCGTTATTGGTGGCATACATAGTAGCAGCATTTCGAATAGCCTTGTCATCATTGGTGCTTTGTTTTGATCCGTCAAACGAAGTCGAGCCAAACGCAACCGGTTCCGCAAGCTTTTTAGGATAATATTTTCCACCGGATTCGAGTGTTACTGTATTTTCTTCGTCGGGCATATATAAACCAAGACTCAAATCGTATGTCTGATTGCTCCAAGTCGATGAACTGGCAAAAATTACTCTTGTGGTAGTGGCTTTGCCCACAACAATGGTTTTCCCGTTTGCCGAAGAATAAAGCGTGGGAGTTCCGGAACTGGTGATTCCACTTCCATTGATAGTGCCGTCTGTAGTTTGATATCCAGATGTAGAATAATACACTGTATCCTTATTATCACTGTTCTTTTCGAAAATAAAAATATAAGGCGTGTAATTACTGCTGTAAATATTTAAAGTTCTGACAACCGAATCACCGCTAAACTGCACTTTGAACGAATATTTTGTTCCTGTGGTACTGGGAGCAGTATATGAGGATGAATATTCGACATACATCGAATTATATTCATACTGATAATGAAAAGCATAGTAACCGGTAGCAGTCACCTTACCTGTACCGGCGGTCTCACTGACTATCGAAAACTGTGATGCGTTGCCAACTGTATATGTATCTTTGTACAAAGTCTTTAGAGGTGTTGCACCATTATATATTTGAAAAACTGTATTCGCTTGTAAATATACAGTATATAATGTTACTTCTTTGTTATTTGATTTAGGGGTTGGACTTTCTACCATCTTATAGTAGTCGGACATATCATTGGCTTTTCGTATTTGCAAATAATATGCTCCGCTTTCCAAAGTGGGCATTATTATATTACTGCTGCCATTATTATAGACTTGCTGCGGATAGCTGACATAGAACTGATCGGAACTGCTATCTGTGACTTCTACTTCGGCACTTTCGGTTGAAGTCCACTTTGCCCAAGACACGGAAAAAGCGGCGATACTTAGCAGTATCGCGCACGCAAACATCGCAAATATAACAAATCTAAAACGATGTGTCCGCTGCATTTTCCCTCTATGCTACTCCCATCATACTTAGATGTATGGTAAGTATAGCAAATATGTGTATACATGTCAATACCCTGTGAAAATTTTTTTAGAAAATTTCCACAGGGTATTGACAATTAAGAATTATGAATTAACTTAGTCTGTTGAGTATCTTTCTGTCGGCCTCTATGCGCTGCAGCTGACGGATAGAGCTTTCGCGGGCTCTGGCAAGCTTTTGCTCGTTTAGATACAATTCCCTGTCCTCGGGTGTGAGCGAATTTAGAAAAGCTTCAAGCTCTTGCTTTCTGCGTTCCGCAGCCGCCTTGCGCTTGGCTTTCTGCTCGTCCGTGAGCGGCTTTCTTTCGCGCTTTTTAGGCGGATTCATGGATTTGTATTCCGCCACCTTGAGCTGCTCCTCCGCAGTGAGCGGCGAAGTCTCGCTAAGCAAGGTCCTAAGCCGCGCCACGCGCCTTAGCTCTTTTTCCAGCATCATCTCGCGATAGCGCAAGTATGCTCGATGCTTTTGCTCGCCGTCCTCGTCCGGCTTTGTCGTGGCAGCCTGGCCGAGCTGTTTGGGCGTCTCGGGCGTAGATGACGGCAACGCCTGCTGACCCTGCGCTTGCGCTCCGCTGCCGGTCAAAAGTTCCTGCGGGCCGAGCTTTACGTTCGGCTGAGGCAGTTCCGGATATTCCACGTTCTTCTCCAGCGGCTGACCCTCGAAAAATTCGGGAACCGCCGGCATGCTCGTTATGCCAATCGCCTCTATATTAGGCGCTATGTCCGAATTGATCCTAACGCCCTGCTGACACAATATTATGCCGTCCCGAGTATTGACGGGTGTCAACAATATGTTCTTGCCGCCAGACATAGTCGTAAGCACCAGCGTTTGCCCGTCCTCCGCCTGTCTGAGCGTAGCGCCTGCTGCAAGCGCCGCCGCAAGCGATCCCGGGGTATCCGGCGCGGGCAGACTGTCCAGCATTGCCGCGGTCTCCGGCGTTTGCGGCAACTCCAGACTGGATGCGCGAATAAACGCGTTAAGCCGTTCCACCAGTTCCTTGTTTTCGGCATGTGTCTTGGGCTCTTCCGTTACCATACCCAATACGTCCATGACCGCCGTAATCTCGTGAACGTTATCGTACCTTAAACTTACGTTGCCCAAAGCCTCGTTGCTCTTTTTGAGCGCGGCGGTCTCCAATGCTTTGCGTTGTTCAGTGTTGTTTATGTAGCGTATGATTATCCACGCCACAACCACTATGAACAATGCGAATATCAGCACGCTCGCGCCTATCGACGATGCGAAAAACCCGAACAGCGCGCCGAAAAATCCCGCCTTTTTACCTGTGTATATACCTACAACGTCGTCCCACGTCGGCTTGACTCCGTCCACGCCTGCCGCATTGTCGCCGCGCGTCGTGAACACAGTTTTGCCGTTCTCCGTAGATATGGCGACTACGCGGTGAGTCAACAGAATGGTCTCTCCATTCGCGTTTTTCGCCTTGAACGTGATTATCGTTCCGTCCTTGGCGTCTTGAGAGCTGCTCGCCTTAATCGCTTTTACGTCCGTCGGCTTTTTGCCCACGATCATGCTTCCCTTGGGTATAGTAGGCTCCATGGAATCCGACACTATCGAAAACAACCGATAGTCGCCAAACGTCGTGTAGTAGTTGTCCATGAACATAGACAGCACAGCGTTGAGTATGAGCACAACCAAAATTACGACCAGCAAAACTACGCCGGCTATGCTGAAACCACGCTTCAACTTACTACGTTTTTTTGTAGGCTGCTGCGCGGCAACCTCCCCCGTTTCGTTCTGTTGCACTTCATTTTCCATAATTGCTAATATTATACCACCGTTACTATTGTATGTCAATATACATTTTAAAATTAATTCGGAATTCTCAATTCAGAATCATTTTGTGTGCATACGCGATATTAATGTTATGCGTTGCGCATTAATTTCAATTAATTGTGCCGTTATTTTCTTGCAATGCCGCGCGCTGCGGTGTATAATACAATTATGACAAACCTTGAGCTTATGAGATTATCGGATAACGCGGACGAGGACGCCTTTGAACAGGAGGATTTTCCCGTACTTAAAAAATCCGCCAAGGACGCGTACGACGAGTTTTACGACGACGTTAAACAGCCGTCACGGTATATAAAGGAAGACTGGTAAAGCGAGTTAAGAGTGCAGAGTTAAGAGTTAAGAGTGGTAATAAGGTTTGCGCTATCGCGCTTATATATTACCTCATCCGTCGCTACCGCGACACCTTCCCCCAATGGGAAGGCTGATAAGAACGCATCAAAAAATCCCGTGCCTGTCGGTACGGGATTTTTTGATGTCCATTATTATTTTGTGCCGAAAAGTCTGTCGCCGGCATCGCCCAGTCCGGGCAAGATATAGCCGTTTTCGTTGAGCTTTTCGTCGAGCACAGCGACAAAGATCTTTACGTCCTTGTGCGCGGTAGCAAGCTTTTCCACACCCTCCGGCGCGGCGATTATCGACATTTGGCGTATGTCCTTGCAGCCCTTGCGCTTTAACAGGTCTATCGCCGCCGCAGCGCTGCCGCCGGTAGCCAGCATGGGATCGAGCACTATCGCGCGCATGTTTTCTATTCCTTGCGGAAGCTTGCAGTAGTATTCCTGCGGCTCCAGCGTCTCCTCGTCGCGGTACATACCTATGTGCCCTACCTTGGCAGTCGGGAACAGCGTGTGTACGCCGGCGACCATGCCAAGCCCGGCGCGTAGCACAGGTATAATCGCAACCGAGTTTTCCTTTACCATCTGCTGCTTGCATTTGACAAGCGGAGTTGTCACTTCAACCTCGTGCGTGGGCATGTCCTTGAACGCCTCGTACGTTAGGAGCATGGTTATTTCCTCAACCAGCTCGCGGAAGTCCTTGGTCTTTGTGTCGACCGACCGCAGCATAGCTATCTTGTGGTTGATGAGCGGATGGCTTAATATCGTCACATTATCGAATTGTTTCATTTTTTTCTCCAAAGCATTTTACTCGCCGTCTTCGGTAGCCGCCGCCTCGTCAGTCGCGTCGGGCTTCGCTACGGTGTCGGCTTCAGCATTTTCCACTTCGGCGGTTTCCGCCTTTTTGCCGCCAAGGTTGACGAGTAGGTTGGTGACAATGCCGAGTATAAGCGCGCAAGCAACCGCAGTTAGCGTTACCTTTCCGATACTGAGCACCATGCCGCCCACGCCTGCTATGAGAATAATGCATACCGTGAACAGGTTGCGGTTGTCGTTAAGATCTACCTTTTGGATCATCTTAAGACCGGATACTGCGATAAAGCCGTAAAGCGCAATGCACACGCCGCCCATTACGCAGTTGGGTATGCTGGCAAGGAAGAGCGTAAACGGCGCGAGGAAGGCGGCAAGTATCGCCATGCACGCCGTAACCAAAATGGTGATGACCGACGCGTTGCGAGAGATAGCGACGCAGCCTACAGATTCGCCGTAAGTGGTGTTGGGGCAGCCGCCGAAGAGCGCACCCGCCATCGAGCCGATACCGTCGCCGAGTAGCGTACGGTGAAGACCGGGGTCTTTAAGCAAGTCGTGCTCGATAATGGAGGAAATGTTTTTGTGATCGGCAAGGTGTTCGGCAAACACGACAAACGCGACAGGTATGTACGCAACCGCTATCGAACCGATATACGCGCCGATATTGGTGTTGCCGTAGCCGCCGCCGTGCGCGTTGAACGCGGTAAGGAATGTAAAGTCGGGGTACCACGCCGAGCCCTGACTGAGCGAACTGAATGTTTCAAAGTTGATTATGCGCATTGCTTCTGCGCCATCGATATAGCTGAAACCGGTGAAAATTGCAGCTAATGCATAGCCGGCGAGAATACCGATAATAAACGGTATCATCTTCATCATCTTTTTGCCGTAAACCGAGCATGCGACCGTTACGCCAAGCGTTACGAGGCCACAGATAAGGCATAGCCACGCCGTGGTATCCATTATGTAACCGCCGTCATATGAAGCATAGCCGTAAAATCCGCTACTGACCAAATCCTTGATGGCGTTGCCGGAAAGCGAAAGTCCGATTATGGCAACAGTAGGGCCTATGACGACCGCAGGCATAAGCTTGTCTATCCATTTAGTTCCGACAAACTTAACAACTACGGCGATTACCACGTACACAAGTCCTGCAAATATCGCGCCGACAAGCAGACCAAGATAGCCGAGTGACATGGATACGCCACCTGCAAAAGCCGCCGCCATCGAACCGAGGAACGCGAACGAACTGCCCAAGAATACGGGGCTTTTAAACTTTGTTAAAAGTAAGTACACGATTGTGCCGACGCCCGCGCCGAAAAGAGCCGCCGCAGGCTGCATGCCGTTGCCTACAATCATGGGTACAGCGATAGTTGCTGCCAGGATTGCAAGAAGCTGTTGTAGCGAAAAAAGAACAAGACGCCCTGCTTTGGGTCTGTCCTTAACGCCGTAGATCATTTCCATAATGGCTTTCTCCTATTGTGTTTTTTAGTCCTTCCGGACACTCTACCGCATATGATAACAAATATCGACAAAAATGTCAATAGAATTCGGATTTATGAATTCGGATTTTTTTGGTAAACAAAACCGACACAATTCTTAATTCTTAATTGAAAAAATCCGCCTGAGCGGATTTTTATAGGATTGCTTTATAGCCCATGCCTCTTACGGTAACTATCTTGTCGCGGTGATTGCCGAGGGACTTGCGCAGCATCTTTATATGCGTATCGACGGTGCGGTCGTCGCCGTAGTAGTCGAAGCCCCAGATTTTATCGAGCAGCTCCTGCCTTGTAAAAGCCTTGCCGTTGTAGCGCGCCAAAAGGAACATCAGCTCGCATTCCTTGGGGGTCATTGGCACGCGCTTTCCGCCGATAAACACCGCGCAGCCGGCAAAGTCGATTGTTAGATTGCCGGAGGTCATCTTGTCCTCGCTAAGCGCGCCCCTTCGCATAATTGCCGCCGCGCGCGCCATGAGCTCCTTGGGGCTGAACGGTTTGGTTACGTAATCGTCTACGCCCATCTCAAAGCCGTGAAGCTTATCGTACTCCTCAACTCGCGCGGAAAGCATGATAATAGGCGTGTTTTTGCTTTTGCGTATTTCCTTAGTCGCGGAAAACCCGTCGAGCTTGGGCATCATAGCGTCCATGATGATCATATCAAAATCGGTTTCGCGCGCCTTTTTTACGGCGTCCATGCCGTCCGCGGCGAACTCCGTTTCGTAGCCTTCAAACTCGCAATATTCCTTGATGACCTGGCGGATGCCCTGTTCATCGTCTGCTATAAGAAACTTTGCCATATTACACCTCTGAGCTTTATACCGTTCCGGTTAACAGTCCGCATTCGGTATGATTTTCTTCTCGTTCCCCCTGCGACTTCTTTCTCCCCTTTTTCTCCTTTTATTTCAGTTTGATAGCGCTCAAGATTTTTGTGAGGATTGTGACAACAAAGTAGCTTGCAAGCACCACCGTGGAAACAAAGCACAGCTGCGTAAAATCCAGTTTGACGATGCCTATGTCCGGCATGAAATATATAAAGCCCAGCGTCAGCGCAATTACGCTTATCATAAGCACCGTGCGGAATGTGTTGAACGGCTCGCACTGCTTAAACAGCACCATCATGCCCACGCACGTGATTGCAATAACCATCATGGATATAAGCTGCGGCGGATATTTGTCCGCGCTTGTCATGGGCAGGTTGAAGAACATGTTGTACATATACATAGTCATAACGCCCAAAACAAGCGCCACCCCGCCCGGCACGGCGCGCGATACGACGTTTGACAGGAATTTACCGCGAATAATGTTTTTGTTGCCCTGCAGCGCCAAGAAGAAGGACGGAATGCCTATAATGCAAACCTCAAGCGCCATAAGATTATTGGTGGCAAGCGGATACGTCTTTTGCATTGCCAAAAATATTATGGACAACACTATCGACATGAACGTCTTCATAAGAAACATTGCGGACGAAGCCTGAATGTTGTTGACAACGCGCCGACCTTCCATAACGACGTCGGGCATGGACGTAAAGTCGTTGTTTAAAAGCACCAAGTGGCTGACGTTTCTTGCCGCCTCCGCGCCGGACGCCATGGCGACCGAACAATCAGCCTCGCGCATAGCGAGTATGTCGTTTACGCCGTCGCCCGTCATTGCCACGGTGTGATTTTTCGCCTTTATCGCGCCGATTAGCAGCCGCTTTTGCTCGGGCGTTACCCTGCCGAAAACGGTATACTTGTGCGCCGCTTCTATTACGTCCTTGTCGGAAAAGCCTTCAAGCGACACGTACAGCTCGGCGTTTTCCACGCCCACACGCCGCGCGACCTCGGACACCGTCATGGGATTGTCGCCCGAAATGACCTTGATAGCGACGTTGTTCTCCTTGAACCAGCGGATAGTGTCCACCGCATCCTCTCTGATATGGTCCTCTATAACCAAAAGACACACGGGTCTACGCACTGCCGGCAGCTTTTCGCCGACGATATCCGCAGGCGAATGCGCAAGCACAAGCACCCTAAAGCCGTTTTGCGCGTTTTCCTTGATGATGCGCTCTATGCGAACGCCCATATCCTTCAGCACAAACTCGGGCGCGCCAAGCATGTATGTGCCCTCGCCCTCAAACGACGCCGCGGACAGCTTGCGCTGCGAGGAAAACGGCAAGACGGCTTTGGGGTTGAGCGCCTTGCTGTACCCGAACTTAGCGGCAAGCGCAAGCGCGGTCTGGTTGTTGTCGCCGGTTGCCGTAAGCAGCGAGCCTATAATATCGGCTATGGGATAATGGTTGTCAAAGCCCTTGATCTCTATTACGTTGTTTACTTCCATCGACCCGTCCGTGATAGTGCCGGTTTTGTCCAAGCACAAAACGTCCACGCGCGCAAGCATCTCTATACAGTACAAGTCCTGCACCAACGTCTGTTTGCGCGCAAGCCTCAAAACGGATGCGGCAAGCGCAAGCGAAGTCAAAAGGAACATGCCCGACGGTATCATGCCTATGACCGAACCCGCCGCGCCGGTGACAATTCTGTTCCAGTCGGAATAGGTTGCCTTCTGTCCCACGGGCACGATGTCGCGATAAGCAATCCACACCATTAGCGCGCCTATGGCTATGATAAACGGCGAAAGCACCTTTATTATAAGCTTTATTGAGGACATAAGCTCGCTCTTGGGCTTTTTGTACTTTTTGGCATGGGAAGTGAGCGTTTCCACATAGTTGGAGGAGCCCACCTTGTCGACGCGAGCCACCACCGATCCGCTGCTTAAAAACGAACCGCTGTACAGCACGTCGCCCACGCGTTTTTTAACGGGCTCGCTCTCACCGGTCAGCATGGACTCGTTTACTTCGCACTCGCCCTTTACAACAATCGAATCGGTACAAATCTGCTTGCCCATCTCAAAGCAAATGATATCGTCGAGAACGACGTCGGCAGTGGGTATAACGCACCTTTCGCCCTCTCTTATGACAACCGCGCTCGGCGCAGACACCAGCGACAGCTTGTCAATCTTCATCTTGGAGCGAATCTCCTGGAATATGCCTATAACGACGTTGGCGGTGATTATGACTATAAAGAACAGCTGCGTAGCGCCTGCGCCCACCGCCAGCAGCGCCCCGGCAACAATAAACGTCAAAATATTGAAGAACGTGAAAATATTGGATACGAAAATGGAAAGATAGCTCTTGCCGCTATTCTTTTTGACAAAGTTGTCATAACCCTGCTCGGAGCGGATTCGCACTATCTCGTTGGACAAGCCCACCTCGGGGTCGGGATTATACCGTTCCGCAGTGGTCAGATCCACCGTCTTCTTTTTGCGGTGCTTGCCCGACCTGCGCCGCGACGCCGCAGCCTCGTGGCTGAGCATGTTGTTGTCCACGGTCATCGTCTTATAGTGATACGACATGACAGGTTCGTCGGTGATGTCGTCGTCAAACACGGAGTTGTCAATTACGGACTGATCTATAGTGGCGCTGCCGGTGTATGCCGCACCGCTGTATTCCGCGTCCTTGGTTATGATGCGCTGCTCGGGCTTTTTGTCCGGTTTTTTCCGCGCGACAGGGTCGGCAACTGCGCCCACCTCGGAAAGAATCTCTTCTATCTTTGCCGTCTTGGGCGAGGCGGTCTTAGGCGTAGCCGTTTTGGGCACAGACCCTTCCGACACCGTTTTCGATTTTACGGGCGCCGCTTTGGCAGGCACCGTTTTCTTACCTTTTTCTTGCATAACAATAGTATAGCATATTATTTTTATTTGTCAAGTTTAGATTGTTCATTTAATCAATCATCGGCAAATCGCCTAAGCGCAATTTTAAGCACGCCGCGGATTGTCACCTCTAAAATCACGGACAGCACAACCGCCGTTATCACAAACGCCATAAGCATCGCCGGCTGAAAATACACCTGACTGAGCTTCATAAGCATGCCCAAGCTATCCACCGTTTGCGCAAGGATTTCCGCGCCGATAACCGCCTTTATGTTGTACGAAAACGCCGTGGCAAGGCTTTCCGGCAGTCCGCCGGCAAGACAAGGCAGATACACCGATTTAAGCATCGTAAATTTTCCGCCGCCGCACAGCACACAAATTTCTTTAAGCTCGGTCGGAGTAGTGGCAGTCCTTGCTATCGCCGCGGAATACATAATTGGAAAAATCACCAGCACACCCAAAACAACAGGCGTGACGTTGCCGCCCACCGCAAGGATAAGTATAAGCGTGACCGCCACCGCAGGCAGGGAGCGCATTACGCCGATTATGATATCCGCCACCCTCTTAAACGGCTCAAACGCCGTGGACAGCAAAAAAGCAACCAAAAAAAGCGCCGTAGCCACTGCAAACCCTACCGTGCTGCGAAGCAAAGTTCCGATTAATCCGTCCCAAAAAAACGGGTTTTGAAAAACGTCTTTAAACGCGGAAAAAGTAGCGCCGACGGACGGCACTACAAATTCCGAATCGGTTGCCGCAGACATTGCCCACCATGCGACAAATATAATAGCCACGGCGAGCGCAGTGTACAGCAGATTGAATATTATTGTCTTTTTTGCGCTTTTCACGATTGATAGTAGAATTTGTCGTCGGGCACCTTGTCGAGTACAGGCGTACCGAGACCGTATGCGGTAAGTCCGCTAAGCTGTGTAAAGTACGCATTGCAACGCGCTTTAGCGTCACTTGCGGAAACATATGATATATTGCAACGCTGTACAATTTGCGCAGTGAGCGCGGCAAGCGTTGTTTGATTGCCTTCCTTCATGTTGTCCGCAACGGCCTGGCGCGCTTTGTCCGGATTTTGTTCCGCCCAACCGTCGCTGTCCTTGACCGCAGTCAAAAATTTATCGACGTCGGCTTTTCTGTTTTTTACGAGCGATCCCTTTGCCACCAAGCATGCTTGAGGAAATTTCTGTCCGTCAAACGCGGCTTCCCATTGCTGCTGCATATCCATGGATATTTTTCCGCCGGTAGCGTTTATCGCATTTGTCACGGCAGGCTCGCCCAAAAGAATGTAATCGAGCTTGTTCTGCTTGTACATGGGTATCAACGCAGTGGCGGCGTTGTAGTAAAGCGCGACCTTACCGTTTACCGCGGTTTCGGAGATTACGCTGTCTATATTCGCATTCTTTAACAGCATGCGCAACGTGTTGTCCGGAACACTGCCCTGCCCGATCACGCCCAGCCGCTTGCCTTTGAGGTCGGAGAGCGAAACGTCCTGCTCGCCGCCCACCATATAAAGATTGCCGTGCGTATTGACGGACAGCATAACTATCTCCACATTGCCGTTATATAATTTAGCCGCAGCGTCAATCGGCATTATCGCCATGTCTGCCGTGCCGTTAGCGACAACTCCGCCTATTGTTTCGGACGGAACGACCGTAAAGTCAAAACCGTCATATCCGCTGTCCATGACAGATGCTAGCGCAATAGCCGGAGCGCCGTCCGGCATGTATACGTGCACTGTTTCTTTATCGCCGCCTGTCGGGTCGCCCTGTGTTTTGCCGCTTTGTCCGCTTCCGCAAGCAGTTAGCGGAAATACAAGTGCCAGCGAGACCGCGCAAACTAAATAACCGAGTTTTTTCATAATAATTACTCTCCTTTATAAAATATTATCCGAATTTAGATATTATCTGAACAAAGCCTTAGCGCTGACGCCGTCAATCTTGCCGAGCTTGCCGGTGAGCGCGTTGATAGCGTTTTGCGGCGCGTCAAGCACAACGGTAATTGCGCTGACGCCTCGCTCGCGCATAGGAAGCCCCATACGCCCCACAATATAAGTAGCGTAATCGTGCAGTACGGCGTTAACCTCTTCCACCGCCCTGCCGTCCGATACTATTATGCCGATAAGCGCTATTCTGCAATCGTTTTCCATAAAAAAACACCCTCCGATAAAATCGAAAGGCGCAAAAAACGGCTATGCCGAAAAAGACATTGTCAAGGAGACTTTTGCATATGTGACGCGCCAAGATTGCGTAAGAAATTTGTGCGATACGAAGGACATGCGTTGCGTTCGTAGCAACGCTACGGGCGCGACACATAGACGCACGTAGCACGCAAATTTATAGCAAGATTGGTGCACGAACTTGTGCAAAGGCTCCAAGCCGTCTTTGCCGTCAGCGCGCTTTCGACTCAGACAATATCAGTATATGCTCCGCACACACAATTGTCAAGCGTTTTGCGGCAAGCAAAAACGCCGCCCTATCGGACGACGTTTTTTACTGTATTGCATTACATTAGTTTATTGAAGCTGTTTACCGCACTTCATGCAGAACCGCGCATCCGCACCGTTTTCCATGCCGCACGCAGGGCAATACTTCTTTCCGGAAGTGGCCGCAGGCTGTTCGGGCTGCTCCACGGGTTGTTCGGCAGGCTGTTCAACGGGCTGTTCCATAGGCTGCTCCACGGGTTGAGCCGCAGGCTGTATTTTGTCCGCAACCTTTACGACGTACTTATGCAGCTTGGGAACAAGCGCAAATACAACGTCCGCAATTGCAAACAGCATTGTGAGTATGGAGCCAAACACATATCCGCCGCCCATGCCAAAGCCTTTGGGCTTGCCACCGGCAAACGATATAAGCGCGATTAACGCCAGCACGCCAACAGCCGCAGGAACGAGGAATTCAAACAACCAGGCTATCTTGCCGGGCAACTTTTTGACCTGCATGACGGTAAGCAGCACAAGCGCCGCAATGCACGCAAGCAGCATTATGAACGCAAAGCCGCCGCCGACCGAGTGTCCTGCCGCATATGCGCCGTACCAACCCTTGACATTATAAATCGCGTTGGATGTCAACAGGAACGTGCAAAGCATTATCATTACAAGGTTCGCGATAGAGAAGAACGGGAACATTCCTCCGCGGTTTTGAAGCAGTATAACAAAAATCGTGTAAGCGAGCAATACGATAGAGAATATCAGCGAAAGCGTTTGTCCCCAAGTCGGATTGGCGCCGTAAAGATTGTAGATGCCGAGATAGGCTACAAGGAATGCAAACGTGATTATGGCGTCGAGCATATGCACGTTCTTATCCTTTTTGAGTATAAAGAACAACACATTTTTTACAAGCAACGCAAGCGGCACAAGGAACGATAAGAACATGAGTATGCCTATCATTACGTAACCGCCGTTTGTCCACTCGCCCGCAGTGCCTACCCAGTACATCTTGATGGTGTCGGCATTGCTCAAATATGTAAAGAGCGTTCCGGTTACAGGCTTGCCGTTGTTCATATACGGGAACGGATTGGGAATGCTGAACGCACCCAGCATAAGGAATAATGAGCTCAAGAACAACAAGGCATTTGCTACAATAAACAACGGGAGCTTGCCCTTGTTGTGTATAAACTCGTGGGACTTGTCTAAAGCCACATTCGCCTTTGCCGCAAAAGCCGCTTTCTTTGATGGCGTGGGGGCGGGCGCAGGCGCAGGCGTTTCTGCCGATTGTTCGACAGGTTGCTCTGCCACAAGCTCTTCTGCGGGTTGTGCCGCAGGCTCTGCCACAGGTTGCTCTGCCACAGGCTCATCCACGGGTTGTGCCGCAGGCTCTTCCGCAGGTTGTTCCGCCACAGGCTCAACGGGTTGTTCGACGGGCTCCTCTGCAGGTTGTTCCGCCACAGGTTCTTCCACGGGCTGTTCCGCCACGGGCTCTGCCTTTTGTTCCTCGGCGGTGTCTTCCGCTTTGACCGCCTTGGTTGCCGGCTTTTTGGTAGTCGGCTTTTTAGCGGGCGCTTTGGGCTTGTCTGCCGGCGTCTCTTCGGGCGCCTCGGGTTCTGTCGGTTGCTCGTCCGCAGGCTCTTTTGCTGCCGGCTTCTTTGCCGCGGGCTTCTTTGCGGTAGACTTAGCGCCTGTCGACTTTGCCCCGGCGGACTTTGTTCCGGTAGACTTAGACTTTGTTCCGGTAGACTTTTTAGCCGCAGGTTTATCGGACTTCGTGCCCTCGAGAGCCTCGGCCATAAGTCTAAGCGCTTCGGCCATTTCGGCGTTGGTTTTAGGCTTGCCTTTGCCGGTCGAAGACTTCTTGCTTTCTGCCATCATTTCCTCCATTAAAATTAATTCTTGTGCAATTATAGCATATATTCAACAAACAATCAATATGTTTGAACAAATTTTTTCGGCGAAATTTTATCGTATGAGCGCGTTTACATATGCGCATATGCGCATCAAGCGGAAACTAAACTTCCAATACCATGCCGTCGTATGCGACTGTAATATTGTAATCCTTGGCTATTGCGGATATTCCGTCGTAATCGAGATCTGTATTGTGCGATAAGTGCGTAGCAATGACAAGCGTATCCTCTTGCAGCACGCCCGCTTGCGCCATAATTGCTTTTTGGTCCACTATGTCATAAAGCCCCATGTGTCTGCCCTTGCCGTGGCGCAAAGCGCCGTACGTGCAGTCAAGCGCCGCCACGCGCACGTTTACATTCTTTTTTGCAAGAAAGGAATACACGTCCTTATCCAAAACGCCTGTGTCGTTGAGCAGCAGCGCGCCTATGCCGCCTCGCTCCACATAATACACCAGACAATCCTCACCCACGGTGTGCGACGCAGGCAAAGCGATAATTCGCATGTCGCCGGATAAGATTTCGTCATACGGTCTAAGACGCCTTAAAGCTATGCCTTCCGCCACCGCCGGACGAATCTCACGCGCGGTGTCGCTTTTGAACATTTCGCAGACCTTGTCGTTGCCCAAAACCTCCACGACGTCCGCCGTCATGTTTTTGGCAAACGGACCGCCGCGCATGCAAAACTCCTGCGGATAGCAGTGATCCATGTGGCTGTGCGTAATGAGAACGCGCTTAACCCTAGACAGATCCAAACCGTAACGCAGCATGTGCATGTATGTGTCCATGGGGAAGTCAAACAGCGTGTCGTCGTCTATAAGAATCTGACTGCGCGTTCTGACGTCCTTGCCGCCCTTGGCTTTGGCGCGTATACACGTGGGACAATTGCAAAACACCGCGGGAACGCCCTCGGCCGCCGCCGTGCCCAAAAACATTAGTCGCATTTAATTTACCTCCCCGTTTGCCGTCTTGGTTGCCAGAGCCGATAAAGCTATCGTATCCGCCTTCATCATCGGTGTCAAAGGTATCGCGTCTATAAACTCCACGATTGTGGGCATCGCGTAGTGCGACAGATCGGACGCTATCTTGTTTTTGACAGTCTGCTCGGGTACGGGCGAGCCCGTAAGATACAGCGCTATCTTTGTCTTGCCGTGGTCCTTGTATTCCACCGCGCACGCGCCCGTAATTCCGTCCAGCTCCATAACGGAGCTTTCAATATCGCGCGGAAAAACGCTCATGCCTGAAATCTTTATTATCCGCTTTAGGCGCTGCACAAAGTACAAAAACCCGTCGTCGTCCATATATCCGTAATCGCCGGTGCGCACATACCTTGTGCCGTCTATCACGGTAAACGCCTTAATTGTCTCCTCGGGATTGTTCAAGTACCCGGTCATAAGCGTGTCGCCCGAAATAAGAATTTCGCCTTTTTCGCCGGGCGGTAAAAGCCTGCTTGTTTCTATCTCCGCTATAGCCGCGGACAGACCTTTAAACGGCTTGCCTAAGCTTCCGCGTCGATTGTACTTGTAATTATTGACAACGCACACGTTGGTAGTCTCTGTCAGCCCGTAGCCCTCAAACAACCTGCCCGAAGCTCCCGCCTCTTTCATGCGATTGTTAAACTCGTCCAAAAGCATCTGTGGCGCGACGTCTCCGCCGATATATCCGACATATATATTGCGGAGCCCTTTACCGTTAAAACCTTTCTGCTTAAGCAGCGCCCTATACAGATTGGGCACCCCAACCAAAAAGTGCATTTTGTTTTGATTTATCAGCTTGACGGTTAATTTGGCGTCAAACTTGGGCATAAGCACGCTCACGGCGCCGTAAGTAAGCGTTGTGTGCACGCCCATGGTCAGTCCGTAGCCGTGCGACATCGGCACTACCGCCAGCATGTACATGCCGCGCGCATCGGGTAGATCCAGCGCCTCAAGCCCGCGGTTTCCCAGCGCGTTTATCGCGTTGTCGGATAGCTCTATTATCTTGGGCTCGCCGCTCGTGCCGCCGCTGTTTAAGTACACGCCGGTGTCGTTTCCGTCGCGCTTGGGCTCTGGCGGAAACTCGCCTATCGGCACGGCGTCGTAGTCTGTTATGCCGCTCATGTCGCCGCGGTACGGCTTTACCTTAATGTCGAATAATTTGCGCTTTATCCATCCGAGCGACCGCGCCGGATGCACGGAAATTATAGGATAATCCTTAGCAATGGGCGCGTACTTGTTTAGGTTTATGGAAAGCGTGATAAGAAGCTTGGATTTTGCCGCCGTCATAAATTTTTTCAGCGCGTTAAGCGGCGCCAAAGGATGCACCATGTGCGCAATCGCGCCTATGCGGTTGATTGCGTAAAAAGCAAAAACGCACTCGGGCGTATTGGGCATGCACACGGTGACAACGTCCCCTGCTTTTACGCAAGAGGAAAGCTTTTTTGCGGCAGTATCTATCTCCTCGAACAGCTGCGCGTAGGAGAACGTTTTTCCCATGTACAATAGCGCCGGGCTGTCGGGATCCTTTTTATAATAATTTTTTATGGTGTCGTACATGTACATGCGGTCCACCTCACAGCCTAAACCCGAGGCAAAGCCCGAGTAAAATCACAATGCCGGCTATTATCACCTGATGGACAAAGTATGTGATAAGCGCGTGACGACCTACAAATGCAAACGGCTTGTTCCACTTGCCGTTAAGCCGAGGAAAAAGGGAGGCTTTGGAAGGATACGCCGCCTTGCCCCAGTATATGCCCAAAAACACAAAGCCTATGTACGGGAACAGCCCAAACCAGTCGTCCCCAAACGCGTGCGTGCCGAATATGTAGCCCAAAAAATGCTCGTCCACAAACTCGCTTTCAAACAGTCTGTTTCCGCTGCCGTCGTACGTAAGTTTGTTCCAGGCGCCCAAATAAATGGCGACAATCAAAATTATTGTGCCTATTACGAGCGGCGCGTAAAGATTTACATATTTATTGAACTTGGTCAGGTTGTCCACCGCCGCGCAAATCAGCACGGAAAGCGCAATACAGTGCAAAATTCCGAATATGACGCCATCGTCCATTATGCCCATTTGTTTGAGCACAAACGAAATTCCCGTGAACAAAAACGCCGCTACGCCTATCTCGGCGCCGCGCCTGCCGTTGTCGCGCGAAAACGCACAGCTTGTCCCCACCAAAAACAAAAACAAAAATATAAATACCGCGTGACCCCAAAACCTAAATCCGCTTAAGTGATTGCTTGTGGAACGCCAGTAATCGCGCGCTAAAGCGGACAGCTTGTCCAAAAAGTTTTCGCCCATGCCGTACCCGTTGCTGAACCAACCGCGGTAATACGCAAAGTCGAACATAGCGTGATCGAAGCACATTGCAAGCACGGCAATACCGCGCAGGACGTCCACTTCCCACACGCGGCGTTTTTTATCCCTAAATAACGGCTTTGCGCTTGCAATTTTTTCCATAACACATATTATACAGTATTACGGAAAAAAAGTAAAGTTATTTAGATAAGAGATAATATATAAGAAATAAGAGATAAGAAAAAACTAAGGCGGTTCAGCCGAACCGCCTATCATTCTGAATTCTGCATTCTTAATTCTGCATTCGCGTAGCCGCCCATAACTCTTAACTCTTAACTCTGAACTCTGAACTTGACAATAAGCACCCACACGTCCGCCGGAGTGACGCCGGGAATGCGCGACGCCTGGCCTATCGACAACGGCTTTATTTGATTTAGCTTTTCCCGCGCCTCAAGCCTTAAGCCGTCCACCATGCTGTAGTCCATATCCGCAGGCAGGCGCATGTTTTCAAGCCGAGATTTTTCGGCAAGCTCGGACTGCTGCCGCCTTAGATAGCTGTCGTAACGAATGCGCGCATACACCTCTAACTTAGCCGCCGGCATTATATCCTTTAATACGTCAAAATGTTGTTCAAACAAATCAAGCGTAACAGTAGGTCGCTTAAGTACGTCCTCCACCGTCATGGCGCGTGTGGGATTCTCCTCCCCTGCGCATTCAAACAGCCGCACCACCGTGTCGTCGTCCAGCCGAGTGTTAATCAAGCTTTCGCACTTTTCTATCTGCTTTAGCTTGCGGTCCAAAAGGCGCTTTCTATCGGGCGAAATCGTGCCGTACTTCTCAGCAAGCGCGGTAAGCCTAAGATCTGCGTTGTCCTGTCTTAGGCTGAGCCTGCACTCCGCCCTGCCCGTAAGCATACGGTACGGCTCGTCACTGCCCACCGTCACCAAGTCGTCCGTCATTACGCCGATATAACTGTTGGTCCTATCTAGCACAAGCGGCTCCATGCCTCTTAGATATGCCGAGGCGTTGATGCCTACCAATAGTCCTTGCGCCGCCGCCTCCTCGTAGCCGCTGGTGCCGTTGACCTGCCCCGCAAAAAATAAGCCGTCAATTCGCTTTGACATAAGCGAGGGATACAGCTCGCGCGCGTCTATGCACTCGTATTCTATTGCGTATGCGTCGCGCACGATATGCACGTTTTCCAGCCCCGCGATAGACCTATACATGTCGCGTTGAACAGATGGCGGAAGCGAAGTGGAAATACCCTGAATGTACCATTCGTCGGTGCCGGCGCCCTCCGGTTCAAGGAAGAACGCATGCCGAGATTTGTCCGCAAACCGCACAATCTTATCCTCTATGGACGGACAGTATCTTGCGCCAGTGCCTGTAATAAGTCCCATTTTGCGCGGCGAAAATTCAAGCGCGGCGCGGATAATATCGTGCGTAGTTTCGTTGGTATAGCCGAGGTAGCACACAGTCGTGTTTTTAGGCTGCTTTTTTGTAAGCGCGGAAAAGGTGTAAGGGACAATATCGCCCTCCTGCACTTCCAGTCGCGAAAAGTCAATGGATTTGCCGAGCAGCCTTGCAGGCGTACCGGTCTTAAACCGCCTAAGCTTAAAGCCGAGCGAAACAAGAGATTGCGCCAAGTAATCGCTTCTCGGAAAGCACACCGGACCGCGCTGTTGCACAGCGCTTCCGGTAATGATTGTGCTGTCCATGTACACGCCTGTGGCCACTACCACCGCGCGGCAGGAGTAAACGCTGCCTGTGACGCACTCCACCGTAAAATCCTTGCCGTCACGCGTAATGCTTTTAACTTCGTCCTGACGGAGCGAAAGATTGTCCGAGGTTTCCAGTGCGCGCTTTACGAACGCGTGATATTTATACTTATCCTCTTGAGCTCTAAGCGAGCGCACGGCAAGCCCTTTTGACGCGTTGAGCATGCGGATTTGCGTGGCGCAATTGTCTGCCGCTAATCCCATAAAACCGCCGAGCGCGTCAAGCTCGCGCACCAAGTGTCCCTTGCCGGTTCCGCCTATGGACGGATTGCACGCCATATAACCGACGTTGTCGGGCGTGATGGAAAGGACGAGAGTTTTTGCTCCCGTCTTAGCTAAAGCGAGCGCCGCTTCCACCCCGGCATGACCCGCGCCTATTACAATCGCGTCGTAAAAAATCATAATGAATTAAAAGGTTGAGATTCTTCGGCGGGCAAAAAACGTTCAGAATTACAAAAAATTAAATACTTCAGCCCACACAGAACGTATCTTTGAGTGCGTAGGCGCGCGTCAGACGGGCAACAGGCGATGAGCCGCGACGGGAGTGTAGATAGACCTACATGACCTAGCGGCGAATTGCACGTAGCCCGTATCACGCGATGTATACGCGCTCAAAGGGTTTTAACATCAATCCACATGCTGTCCAGCTCCGTACTCCACTTTTTGCCGAAGTCGCGCATGACGCCGCAGCGCGCGAGCACATCCTCGGATGGGAACATCATGTCAAGATACATGTCCTTAAACCAGTCTTCCTTGTCCTCGAAAAAGCCGTCCTCGTCCTCGGTAAGAGCGATTTTCGCGTCGTCCATAACCGCCTTGTTTGCCATTGACGTGCCCATGTAATCAAAGTTGGTCATAGCAAAGTCATAATCGTCGTCGTACAGATTGATAAACTTAAGAAAGTAGTTTGCGGCAGTCTTGTTGCCGGCGTACTTAGGGATTATCCAGCCGTCCAACCAAACGTTGCTGCCCTCTTTAGGCACCTCGTAGTAGAAGTGTTCTCCGCCGTCCTCCTGCATGATAAGCCCGACGTCGCACGACCAAAACGTGCCTAAGTATGCCTGCGTTGTGCCGGCGAGCATGTCGTTCTTTCCGTCGTCCACCTCGTACTTATACAGCATGCGTTTTTGCTTGACAAGCGAGTCGCGCGCCGCCCGAATAAGCTTGTCATTCGTTGCGGTAAAGTAAGACACAAGCTCCGCCCTATACGCCTCGTTGTAGTCGGTAAAGCCGTTGGACAAGCCCGAAAGCTTGTCGGTGTTTATATAAATCTGCGCAATGGAATATGCGTCGCGCACGCTGTCCTTCATAAGAATGTGCTTTTTGTAATCGTTTGACCACGCCGCCGCCCAGGACTTCATCGCTTCCGATCCCGGCTCTATTTTGTCGGTGTCGTACATAATGCCGAGCGTGCCCCAGCAGTACGGCACAAAGTATTCGTTGTTAGGGTCGAAAGGTTGAACCATTTCCGCAAGCCCGTCCACCAAAAATCCGTCCTCGGTTATGTCTATTATGTCGCGGTTAACCTTTTGCGCGAGTCCGCTGTTTATCATGCGCTCCGCCATGTAGTCCGACGGACAGACAAGGTCGTAATCGGACTTTAACACCTCTATGCGCATCAGCATGTCCTCGTTGGTGTCAAAGGTGTCGTACTGAACGGTGATGCGCTTGCCTGTTTCTTTTCGGTACCAGTCCTCAAACTCGCCTATAAGGCTTTCGTCAATGTAATCTCCCCAGTTGTATATCTTGAGTACTTCGTTTCTTGGAGTGCACGCCATCAGCGCCGCCGCGCTTGACGTTGCCATTACCGCCGACAATATTAAACCTATGATTTTCTTTTTCATATTGCACCTACTTAACTACGGTTTTGCGCCGTTTTGCGGACACAACGTTTAGCGCGATAAGCACTGCCAAGACAGCCACAAACAACATTGACGACAGCGCGCGCAGCGTGGGATCGGCGCCGCGCTTGGCGAGCGCGTTGTACAAATATACCGGAATTGTTTCCACACTGCCGTTGACAAACTTACTTACGATAAAGTCGTCCAGCGACAGCGCAAACGCCATAACAAATCCGCTCAACATTCCGGGGATAAGCTGCGGCACGATTACGGTGAACATGGACTTTATAGGCGACGCGCCGAGATCCAGCCCCGCCTCGTACAGATTGGGATTGAGCTGAGACAGCTTGGGCGTGACCGAAAGTATCACGTACGGCGTTGTTATCATAGTATGCGCAATGATAAGCGTCACCCAGCCGTACTGCAGATGCAGCGCCAGAAAGAACATCATAAAGGTAACGCCGGTGACGATTTCCGCGTTTTCCATTGTTATGTTTGCGATAAAGTTGGCAGTGGTCTTTTTCCACTTGCGCATGTAGAATATGCCGACCGCGGCGGTGGTGCCGAACACGGTAGCAAGCAGCGAGGATACAAGCGCAAGAACAAGCGAGTTTTTAAACGCGCCCATTATGCTCTCGTTGGTAAAAAGATCTGCGTACAGCTCGAATGAAAATCCGCTCCACACGCCCATAGCCTTTGCGCCTGTAAACGAATAGATGATAAGTATTAGTATGGGAATATACATGACGGCGAGCATAATGCCGACAAACGCCCAAATAAGCCCTGTCTTAACGTTTTTACTCACAGCACACCTCCTACTTCCGTCTTGCCCTTGGTCAGCTTGTTGGCGAGTAATACGGTTGCGGCTATCAGAATAAGCAATATGAATGAGTACGCCGAGCCGATATTCCAGCCGCCGCTGTTGGCAAACCACTGGTTGATGATGTTACCGAACATGTACGTTGACGTGTCGCCCAAAACGTCGGATATGGCAAAGGTGGAAACCGTGGGCATAAACACCATCAGCACGCCCGAGATTATGCCGGGGAGAGATAGCGGAATACGCACTCTTATAAGCGTCTTTAACGGCGACGCGCCGAGGTCCTGCGACGCTTCTATAAGCGACTTATCCATGCCGGACACCACAGAGTATACGGGGAGCAGCATAAACGGAAAAAAGTCGTACACCATGCCGACGGTCACTGCCACCCACGCGTTGGTCACGTTCATCATGTACAGCACTATTTTTACGGCGTACGTTCTGAGCAGGGAGTTTATCCACATGGGCAGAGTAAACAGCATTACAATAATAAACTTTTTGTTGAGCGTGGGCGAAGAGAGCGCCAGCGCCAAAGGATAGGCAAGTATCAGGCAAAAAACGGTCGTCAGCAGCGCGACCAAAAACGATTTGCCCATGACCGCCATTATGTTGGGACGAGAAAAAAAGTGCACAAAGTTTGCGCCGGTGATTCCGCCAGTCGCGCCGTCAGTAAACGCGTAGTACAGCATAATAAACAGCGGCACAATGACAAATACGATACTAAGCGCCAAATACGGAAAGGCAAACGCCGAACGTTTTATGCCGCGCATTTTGCGCAAGCCTTTAGGCGCGGGCGTGGGCGTGGTTCCGTTGTTTGTTTGCGGTTCGGGCGCCGCGACGACAGTTTTTTCGTTACTCATCGGCTTCCTCCTCGCCTTCCGCTTGCTCGTTTTCTGCGTTTTCCTTGACCTCTTCACCGGCGCCGGATACCTTGCGAGTGACGGTTAAATCCTTGGGGTTGATTTTTATGCCCACGCGGTCGCCGATGTCCCATTCGTCCACGGTGTCGATAAAAAAGTCATGGTCGTCGTCTGTGTACACCTGCACCTGGTAGTAGCTGCCCTTGTACAGCGTTTGCGTGACGTTGGCGCCTATGACGCCGTCCTCCTCGTCGTCGGTGAGCTCCACCTTGTCAAAGGGTACAAGCACTTTCACCTCGTCGCCGCGCTCGAAGTTTTCGGTATTTTCAAACTCAAACTCGCCGCCGCAGAATTCCACGGTGTTTTCGGATAAGACCTCGCCGTCAAACGTATTGACCGTCTTAAGCTTTTTCATGATGTGAATGCCGTCCGGCTCGATAGAAAGCCAAACCTTGCTTCCAACGCCGTACTCAGTGGTGTTCTGCACGGTGAATTGATAGCCGTTTGTTTCAATCTCCATCTCGTAGTACGTGCCCTTGAACACGGCGGAAACAACCTCGCCGCACAGTGCGCCCTTTTTGTTGCTGATAGCAATGTCCTCCGGACGGACGACAAGGTCCACCTTTTCGTCTTGCTCAAAGCCCTTGTCAAGGCACTTAAACTGCGTGCCGCAAAACTCGACAAGAAAGTCCTCCTTCATCGTGCCGGACAGAATGTTGCTTTCGCCTATAAAGTCGGCGACAAACGCGTTGGCGGGCTCGTCGTAAATCTTTTTGGGCGTGCCGTACTGTTGCACCGCGCCGTCCGTCATTACGACCACCTTGTCGGACATGGTCAGCGCCTCCTCCTGGTCGTGCGTGACGTATATGAAGGTTATGCCGATGTTCCTGTGCATTGCGGCAAGCTCGACCTGCATCTCCTTGCGCATCTTAAGATCGAGCGCGCCGAGCGGCTCGTCAAGGAGCAGCACCTTGGGCTCGCAAACGATAGCGCGCGCAATAGCTACACGTTGCTGCTGTCCGCCGGAAAGCCCCGTAATGTCGCGGTAGCCGTACGCCTCGAGGTTTACAAGCTTCAAAACGCGCTCCACCTTTTCCGCGATCTCGTCCTTGGTGAACTTGCGTAAAATAGGCCGCCCCTTTTTATCAACCTCCCCGGTAGGAATTCTTTTAAGCTTCAGTCCGAACGCTATATTCTTAAACACGTTGAGGTGCGGGAAAAGCGCGTACTTTTGGAATACCGTGTTTATGGGACGCAGGTGCGGCGGAACGGTTGTAACGTCCTGTTTTTCCAAAAGTATGGTGCCGGACGTCGGCATCTCAAAGCCCGCAATCATGCGGAGCAGAGTGGTTTTGCCGCAGCCGGACGGGCCCAAGAGCGTAACAAACTCTCCGCGGCGCACCGCAAGATTGACGTTGTCAACGGCAGTAATGCCGTCAAAAACCTTTGTTACGTTTTTGATTTCGATAATGTTATCGAACTTTTCTCGTGTGACTGTCGCCATATTTACCTCCGGTAAAAATGAATAATGAAGAATGAAGGAATGAAATCGCGCTCCGCGCTAATTTCGGACTGCGCTCCGCGCTTTAACTCTTAACTCTGCACTCTTAACTCTTAACTCAAAAACTCGGTGGGCAGGACACCCATAGCACGCGGCTTACGCCATCGTAAATGTTGATTATGTAATGCTTTTTGTCGGACGAAAAGTAGAACGCATCGCCTGCCGACGCCTCGGCCGTTCTGTCGCCTACGACGACCTTTACCTTGCCCTGCAGGACATATCCGAACTCCTCACCCTCGTGCGGAAAGTCCTCGTCGGTAGCAGCGCCCTTTTTTAGCTCGGTAATAATCGGCTCCATGGCGTTCTTTTGCGCGGTGGGCACAATCCAGTGCACCGTCATGTCGTCATACTGCTTTTCAAAGTAATCCTCCGGCGTAAACACAAGCTGCGACTGGTCATAGTCGGCAAAGAATGCGGAAAGATTGGAGCCGAGCAGCGTAAGTATGTCTATAAGCGTCGTAATGGACGGCGAAGTCAGATCGTTTTCCAACTGGCTTATAAATCCCTTACTTAGCTCGGCGCGGTCGGCAAGCTCCTCCTGCGTCAGCCCGTTTTTACGCCGCAGGTCCCGTAGCTTAGAGCCTAGTGTCGTATTATCGTTTTCGTTGTTCACGAGCGCACCCCTTTTGTTCGTTTCGCTTATCGCGCGGTTTGGTTTATTTAAACTTTTTGTTTACATTTAGTAAACCGAAAGCCATTATAAAGCATATGTGCGCATATGTCAAATGATTTATATATAATTGCGGCAAAAAAATAAAATTTTTTTCGACTGAGATACAGCATAAAAAAGACGCGGCATTTTCTGCCGCGTCACAAATGTGTAATATTGTTATTTAACCTTTTGGACAAAGTCCTTCATCATCTCGGAGATTTTTATCTGTTGCGGGCAGACCGCCTCGCAGCTGCGACAGCCCACGCAGGATGTGGGACGCTTGCCCTCCTCTATCGCGTCAAGCGCCATGGGAGCAAGGAAGCCGCCGTCGGAGAAAACATGCTCGTTGTACAGCTTTATTATCTCCGGAATGTCTATGTTCTTTGGACAATAATTGGTGCAGTAACGGCACGCCGTGCAAGGCAAGCTCTTTGCGCTTGTCATCTCCTTTGCCATAGCGAACAGCTGTTCCCTTTCGCTTTCGGTCAGCGGTTTGTTTGCTTCATAGGTTTTTATATTTTCCGCAAGCTGTTCAAAGTTTGACATGCCGGACAGCGTGACGCCCACCTGCGGAACGGACTGAATAAACCTAAACGCCACTTCCGCCGCCGTCTCGTCCTTTCGCATTGTCTTTAGCTTTGACAAATACTTATCGGGAAGATTGACAAGCTTGCCGCCGCGAACAGGCTCCATCACCCATACGGGAATGCCCATTTCGCCGAGTAACTCAACCTTCTTCTTTGCCTCCTGAAAATCCCAATCGAGCCAATTGAGCTGGACCTGGCAGAATTCCATATCCTTGCCGTACTTATCCAAAAAACGCTTTAGTATGTCCAAACTGCCGTGCACCGAAAGCCCGAGGTGCTTTATTTTGCCCGCGTCGCGCTGAGCAATAAGATAATCGTAAACGCCGTACTTTTCGTCGAGATACGCGTCTATATTCATTTCGCACACGTTATGGAAAAGATAGAAGTCAAAGTACGGCGTGCGGCATTTTTCCAGCTGCTTGGCAAATATCTCGTTGACCTTGGTCATATTGCCTAAGTCATACCCGGGAAACTTGGACGCAAGGAAATATTTGTCGCGCGGATACTTACTTAAAAGCTTGCCTGCGACTATTTCCGAATGACCGTTGTGATAACCCCACGCCGTGTCAAAGTAATTTACGCCGTGCTCTATTGCGTACGCTATCATCCTTTCGGTGTGCGCTTCGTCTATGTCGCTGTCGGAACTTCCCTTTAACGGAAGGCGCATCATCCCTAAACCCAGCGCCGAAAGCTTTTCGCCCTTAAAATCCTTGTAAAGCATAATATACCTCTGCGTTTTTATTTTTTGTCCGTGTTTGTTTTCGCCTGCATCAGTTTAATCTTTTCGCGTATCGCTTTAAGTGCGGCGTCGGGGCTGTCCGCGTCAGCAACCGCCATTTCCATGGGACAAAGCCCGTCGCCCTTGCGGTTGACTATGTTTTCCGTATATGTGTCCGCTTCGCATTGTATCCCGTTAGCCGTAAGAATATCTTTTGCGGCATAGGTCATTACGCATGCGCGCACGCTTTTTACGTTGATAAGCAAATACAGATTGGCGGCAGCCTTGCCCACTATTTTGTCCGCAGCGTCGCAATCCGAATAGTCAACGCCGCTGTCTATTGCGGCGATTAACGGCTTTACGCCCCTATCCGCACTCTCATACACCACCTGTCCTTTGCGCGTAAACACAACCGTACGCGAGGACAAAAAATTCTCGACATTGTTCATAGCGCCTTACTTTTTCAGCTTTTTCTTAAGCGCGCGTTGTTTGTTTTCCGGAGCGGAAGCGGCCTTTTCCATTTCCTCAAAGAACTCTTTTTCCTCCGCTTCGTCGGTTATTTCGGGCGGACTGTACAGCTTGTCGTCCACAGTCTTTCCCTCGAGGTAGTCTATAAGCGGTTGAATGTTGGCTTGCTTCACCTCGTCCACCGGGGTTACAACGGCACCGAGTATAAACGTCTCGTCGTCGTCTATTATGTTTTGCGTCTTTATCCTGCGCACAAGCATGTTGATTGCCATGCGCTCGGTTCTGGTAAGCTCCGATATGTCAAACCCGCCCTGCGCGTAGAATACCGGAATAAACTTTTCGTACACGACGGAAATTGTAGCATCCTTTATTTTATTCGGGCGGTTCTCGTTGAACGGGAGCATGCCCACGCCGCACACGATAAGTTTTTTGTAGATTATATCAAGATATTGCGACATCTTGTCGAATCCGTTTATGCTTCCGCCGCGCGTGGTGCCGATATACAGAATCTTGTCGTAGCCGGACAGCATATCGCCGCGAAACTTTTCCACAGGCACGGCGTCACAGCCGAGCGCATTGCCCAGTATATCCACATAGCGTTTGGTGTAGCCGTGGCTTGTTTTAAAGATTATCAAAAGCTTCTCTTTCATAATAACCTACCTTATGGTTTTTATTATATCACACATATACCTTATTTTCAAGTATTTACAAGCAAAAAGCGGCTTCGGTGTTTTTCACGCGCAGCCGCTTTTGTATTGTATTACTTTTTTTCCGTTTTTTGTTTATACGCCGTGCAGCGCTTGCAACATTTGCAATCGCCGCAGCAGGATTTGCCCTTAATCTTATTGTAGATTATTACGCCCACAGCAACAAAAAACGCCAAACACAAGACCGCAAGTATCGCTATTTCCCAGCCGTTCATTATGCCGCCTCCGCTTGTTTTTTGCGTCTATTGAATTTGATTTTGCCCTTGTTGTTGAGCTCGATTAACGTCACCGCGACGGCTACTGCCAAGAGCCAAATAAACAGCGTCCACCACCATGTGCCAATCGTATACACCGCCGCGCTTATTATGTAGCTTGCCGCCACCCAAAACAGCAACGTCCACTTAAAGGTGCCTTTCTTTAGCTCGCCCTTTGCCGTAGCGCACGCCGCAAAGCACGGGATTGTCAGCATGTTGAACGCGATAAACGATATAAGCGCCGGGATGGTTATGCCGGTTGCCGTTATCATTGCAATCGACGACAGTATACCCTCCTCGTCCGCGAGAAGTACGTCGCCTGTGACGCCGCCCACGTTTGCGCCCATAGCGATGAGGCATGCGCCCAAAGTGCCGAATGTGGCGACAACGTTTTCCTTTGCGATAAGTCCGGTGAGCGCCGCCACCGCAAAAACCCAACCAAACGAGTTAAGTTGCGACCCGAAACCGAGCGGGGTGAATATAGGCTGAATGAGCTTTCCGAGCGACGCGAGAATAGAATCGTTCATCTGTTCGTCGGGGAGATAGCGCCACGACCAGTTGAGATGCGAGAACAGCCAAATGATTACCGTAGAAGCAAAAATAATTGTGAACGCCTTTTTTACAAAGTGCTTTGTCTTGTCCCAAAGGTGCAACATCAAGCTCTTAAACTGCGGCCGATGATAAGTGGGCAGCTCCATGATAAACGGAGGTATCGCGCCTTTCATTGTGGTGTTGCGCATTAGCAATACACATACGACAGCCGAGACAACACCCAATAAGTACATTCCGTACGTGATAAGATCCGCATTACCCACGCCGAAGTATTCGCAAATTCCGCCCGCTATTGCCGTAAGAATAGGCAGCTTGGCGCCGCAGGAGAAGAACGGTATTACGCGTATAGTCGCTGTGCGCTCGTTTTCGTCGGCGAGCGTTCTGGTGTTTATCATTGCGGGCACGCCGCACCCAAAGCCCATTATCATGGGCATAAACGACCTGCCCGAAAGTCCGAACCTTCTGAATATTCTGTCCAGAACAAACGCGACGCGCGCCATGTATCCCGTATCCTCCAAAATGGAGAACCACAAAAACAGCATAAGGATTTGCGGCAAAAAGCCGAGCACTGCGAATAGTCCGCCGAGCACACCGTCCGCTATTAAGCCCGAAAGCCATTCGGTGGAGATTGCTCCGCCTATCGCGTCCATAATTGTGGAAAACAGCGTGTCGAATATGTTAAACAGTATTACGCCCGGCGAGAACACCGCGCCGTCATAGAATATGCCGACAAAGGTCCCCATGCCCTCGGAAAGGCCCAAATCGGCAAGTGTGGGAAGTCCTCCGCCTAAGCTAGCCCATGCGCCTATGTACAAAAAATCCTCGGAGAATGTTACATGGAATATCGCAAACAGAATAACCAAAAAGATGGGAATAGCCCAAACCCTGTGCGTAAGCGCCTTGTCTATCTTGTCCGATTTACTCAAATCGTCGCGCTTTGCCTTTTTCTTGGCGACGGCAAGGCGGGACACTATGTACTTGTACCGCTCGTCAACAACGGCGGCCTCCAAATCATTATCGCCTGCAATCTTTTTCAGCAGTTCCTTTGCGCCATTGCGCTCTAACTCTATCTCGTCGTTTTCCAGCAGCTTGATTGCGTGGAACAGCGGCGACGACACTTCCGCGCTCTCGTAAAAATCGAGCGTTGCGGCAACCTCCGCCTTAAGCGCGTCGTTTACAACGCTCACGCCCTTGCGCGGCTTGCATTCTTCCACGGCGCGCTCCATCATTTTGTCAACGCCCGTCCCCTTTAACGCGCTTATCGGCATTACGGGAACGCCGAGCTCGCGTTCTAAGACCTTGACGTCAATGGTATCGCCAGATTTTTCCACAGCGTCCATCATGTTGAGCGCCACCATTACAGGCACGTCCGCTTCCAACACCTGCGTGGTAAGATACAGATTGCGCTCGAGGTTTGTCGCGTCCACAATATTGATAACAAGGTCGGGATGCTCGTCTATCATAAAGTTGCGCGAGATAACCTCCTCCGGCGTGTACGGAGAAAGCGAGTAGATACCGGGAAGGTCTACAATTTCGATTTTTTCGCCGCATCGTCCTTTAAGACCTTTGTAAACGCCCTCGCGCTTTTCCACCGTGACACCCGGCCAGTTGCCAACATGCGCGGTGCTTCCCGTCAAAAAGTTAAACAGCGTGGTCTTTCCGCAGTTGGGATTTCCTATCAGTGCTACCTTCATATTTCTTTTATCTCCTTTCGCTCAAACGCGGCTGCACTTATCCGCCGCGTTCGGTTTATTACTTAATCAACCGTCATTACGACACATTCGGCCTCGGTCTTGCGGAGCGTCAGCTCATATCCGCGCAACGTGACCTCCATAGGATCGCCGAGCGGCGCGAGCTTGCGCATGACTATTTTCGCTCCGGGCGTAATGCCCATGTCAAACAGCCTGCGGCGAATCCTACCCTCACCGCCTACCTTGCTTACAACGCCTTCGTCACCGACGACAAACTCCGATAATTTCTTTTCCATATCCACCTCGATAATATTGTTAGCGGTTAGCAATGACTAACTTAACTGTAAAAAATTTTTTATGCAAAACTCGGACGGTGCCCAACAATTATGCTCTGCGCCAACTCTTTGTTTAAGGCGATACGCGAATCGTGCACGCGCACAATCATATTGCCGTCCGAACAGGAAAGCGGCGTGAGGAGAGCGCCCGTCATGATGCCGAGGTTTTCCAAATGCTTGCGCGTCTTGGGTTCGGCGGCAACTCGTATAACCAACATTGTTTCACCCTCTCGGGCCAAAAGTAACGGCATATGTATCTCCTTTTTATATGATATTCCGCATTGTTCGCAATATGCAACTTTAGTTAGCAATGTGCAACTGCTAACCGTATTATATGACTTAAATTCGGCTTTGTCAAGCGAATTTAAGATATTTTTTAAAAAAGTTGAGATCCTTCACTTCGTTCAGATGACAAAAAAAGCTGTTCAATTATTGTTATTTTCAAATCTTATTAAACGACCGGTTAATAAGGGAATTCAAAACAAATTATAAGTGAATTGCTTGTTTGTCCTACGAAGCAACCGAAGGTTATTCCGAGGTACGATGAATCCCATCGACATTGCCTATCCGGAAAAGCAAAGCCCAACCAACATTTATTCTTAATTCTGCGTTCTCAACTGCTTCGGGTATCTGTTTTTAAGCACTTTTTCCCCGTCGCCGCCTGCCGCAGATTTTGCAAGCCCCAGCGCAAAGCCGTTTACTGTTGCAATAACAAAACCGTTCGGCGCCGAAATATCTATCTGTTCGCCGGCAATGTAGTTTTGCGCAAGCTCGCCGAGCTCCACCGTCCCAAACCGTTTTATGCTCTCATCTCCTAGCGCATGCGTTAGCGCGTGCGACGGGTCTTTGCCGTCAAATACGGGCGTACCTACCCCTATCACGTTAAGCCCCGACAGATCGGGCAGGACAAAATCGTCTGCGTCCAGAATGACGCGCTTGTTCATTATTTCCGCCGCCACCGCCGTAAGCCCACCAAGCTTCACCGTTTTGCACTTTTTACGCAGTCGCGGTTTTTCGGTCTTTCCGCCGTCAGCCTTCTGAAGCACACAGTAAAAATGCCCCTCGCCGTCAAAGTCTATCGGGTATATACGCCGCGCATCGGGAGCGTCTATCCCACGCCACGACCCTAAAAGCAGCGGAATATCCACGGTGCGCATGCCGAGCGACAATAAATAATTTATATTGTCCTCGTTCTCTTCCTTGGAAAAAGTGCATGTGCTGTAAAGCATGTATCCGCCGCCGCACAGCAGCTTTACCGCGCTATCTAAAATGGCGCGCTGGCGCAAAGCACAGCCTTTTACTATATTCTCGGAATACGGAACTTCCTCGTACCGCATCATGCCGCCGCCGCTGCACGGCGCGTCCACTATGATTGTATCAAAGTATTCCGAAAACCCAGCCGCTACGTAATCGTCCGCAGTGCCGCAGGTTACGACGGCATTACTTATGCCCATGCGCTCTATGTTTTCCGCGAGCGCCTTTGTCCGCTTGTATTCGCTGTCGTTGCAAAACAGCACGCCGCCCTTCATATATTCCGCGGCCTGCGTACTCTTGCCGCCGGGCGCGGCGCAAAGGTCGAGCACGCGACTTCCTATAAACTGAGAAAACGCCGCCACCGCCGCCGACGCGGATGGCTCCTGCATGTAGTACAGCCCTGCATGATACAACGGGTCGAGCGACGGCTTTATGTTGCAGTAAAACGAATTTCGGCACAGCGGATTCTGCCTAAGCTCACCGTTAAACAGCTTTTTAAACTCACTCACCGATATTTTATTGGTGTTGATTCTCAGCGCCTTGTGCCGCGGTTTGTTTTTGTAAGCGTCTATAAACTCGCCGTACCGCTCGCCCAAAAGTCCGCGCATATACTCGAAGAAGTAGCCGTCAGTCATTTTCATCCGTCCCGTACTTAACCGAATACAAATATAATCCGCACGCCGGCGCAAGCTCCTTTGCATACGAGCGGTCGCGCTTTTCCAATAGCTCCGCGATATTCACATCATCGCCCATTCCCGCCTTTATCAGTTGTGCGGTGATGATGCGCACCATGTTGTACAAAAAGCCGTCGGCGGTGATAAAGAACTTTATAAACCTTCCGTCACGCTCGAAGTGTGCGTCGAAAACCGTACGAGTAAACGTTTTTGCGCCGCCGCCCGCCGCCATAAACGTGGAAAAGTCATGCTTGCCCACAAGCTCATGTGCACATGTGTTCATGCGTAGTATATCGGGCTCTTTATTTAAACAAATCGCGCGGTCATTCAGTATGGGAAGGACTTCCCCTACGTACATGAGATACATGTAAGTCTTTTGTTTGGCGGATTTTCGCGCGTCAAAGCCGTCCGCCACCGTCTCCGCCCTATTAACGCGTACGGTGCGAGGTAGATATGCGTTAAGTCCGCCGACTATATTTTTTTCAGGCAAAACTTTGTCTGCGTCAAAGTGCGCGACCTGCGCTACGGCATGCACTCCGGCGTCGGTCCTGCCCGACCCGACCACACTCACCTTTTGCCCGAAAAGCTTCTCTGCCGCAGTTTCCACGGCGTCTTGTATGCTGTTACCGCTCGGCTGGCGCTGCCAACCGCAAAAGTCGGTTCCGTCATAGGATAACGTTATTTTGTACCGCATGTCCGTTTCCCCTTGCCACGACTATATCGACAGCATTGTGATAAATGCCCAACCGAACCAATTGTAGTTTAAGAACAATATGCACACGGTTATTACGCACCAGAACAATAGCCCGATAAAATCGCCTGCCTTGGCCTTTAGCTTTTTCATGCGCGTCCTGCCCTTGGCGCCGCGGTAGCAACGGCTGTCCATGGCGTCGGCAAGCTCGTCCGCGCGGCGGAATGACGACACAAACAGCGGAATCAAAACAGGAATCATCGCCTTGATTTTTTTAAACGGATTGCGCGAATCGAACGCCGCGCCGCGCGCTTTTTGCGCGTTGATAATTTTGTCCGTTTCCTCGATTAGCGTGGGGATTAGCCTTAATGCTATGCTCATGATAAGCGCAAGCTCGTGCACAGGCAGGTGCAGTACTTTAAGCGGCGAGAGCAGGCTTTCCAGCCCGTCGCACAGCTCGGTGGGCGTGGAAGTCAAAGTGAGCACCGTCGGCATCATAACAAGCAGCATCAGCCGCCAGCCGAGCTTAATCGCCGCGTAAATGCCGTTTAGGTAGATGTGAAAAATCCCCCACTCGGCAAGCGGCGCGGAGCCCTCGTCTACGTAAAAAATCATCATGAGTACAGTGGTAAACAGCAGTATAAATAAAATAAGTCTCAAGCTCTTTAGCACCTTTAATATGGGCACGCGCGACAACAGTATTGTTATCAACACAAACACCGTCATAAACGCGTAAGAAAAAAAGCTGTTACAAAAGAACACTGTGACCAAATACAATATCAGTATTACAAGCTTAATCCTCGGGTCGGCGCGGTGAACAACAGACGACGCCGGATAATATTGACCCATGCTTACGTCACGCATCTTTTACCGCCTTTTTAAGCTGCTCAAACAGCTCGTCTTCTGTAAGTACCGACCTATCGACATTAACGCCCAGCTCATTCAGCTTGACGGCTATTTCGGTGACAAGCGGCAGCTCCACGCCGCAGCTATTCAATAGCTCTTCGGACCCGAAAAGCTCGCGCGGAGAGAACACGCCCATCACGCGTCCATGCTTTAGCACGGCAATTTTATTGCAGTATTCCGCAATCTCGTCCATGTTGTGCGATATCATGATAACCGTCGGGCACGACTCTTTTATGCGCAGCACAAGCTCCATTATGTCGCGCTTGCCTCTGGGGTCAAGCCCGGCGGTCGGCTCGTCTAACACAAGTATTTCGGGCTGCATGGCTATTACGCCGGCAAGCGCCACGCGCCGCTTTTGTCCGCCCGACAGCTCAAACGGCGAACGCTCCGCAATTTCCCCGTAGTTAAGCCCTACAAGCTCTATGGCGCGTTTTGCGCGCTCCTCCGCCTCGGCACCGCTTAGTCCTATATTTTTAGGTCCGAACATGACGTCGGCAAGTACGGTGTCGGCAAAAAGCTGATGTTCCGGATACTGAAACACCATGCCCACCTTGGCGCGAAGCTTGTTAAGATCCACCTTTTTGGCGGATAAATCCATATCCTCGACGATTACGGTGCCGCTGTTTTTTTGGATTTTTGTCAGCGCGTTAAAGTGGCTTACAAGTGTGGACTTGCCCGCGCCCGTGCTACCTATTATCCCAAAAAAGTCGCCCGTTTCAATCTTTAAATTTATGTCGAACAGCGCCTGCGTGGTAAATGGGGTTTTGGGGCTGTAAACAAACGAAAGATGCTTAACTTCTATCATTTATTCTTCCCCCTCCCCTTTTAGATTCGCCACGGCACGGGCAAATTCGTCCGATGACAGCGGACAGCCTATATCCGCGCCAATGCCCTTTAGCCGACGGGATAGCCGCACGTAAAGCGGCAGATCAAGCCCTGCGGACTCAAACACCTCGGGAGTGTCAAACAGCTCCTTGCCGCCGTCCGCCTGCTTTGCGCCGCCGTTCAATACGATAATCCTATCCGCCGCCGCAGCTTCTTCCATGAAGTGCGTTATCATTATTACCGCCATGTTCTCGTCGCGGTTTAGCTTTTTAACCACGTCCAGCACCTCGCGCCTACCCATTGGGTCGAGCATGCCGGTGGCCTCGTCCAGTATCATAAGCTCGGGCTTTATCGCAAGCACGCCGGCAATCGCCACGCGCTGCTTTTGTCCGCCGGAAAGACGGAACGGTCCGCTTGTGGCGTAATCTTGCATTCCGACGCTCTTTAACGCCCAATCTACGCGAGCGCGGATTTCGTCCTGCGGTAAGCCCAAATTTTCGGGACCGAACGCGACGTCGTCCTCCACTATGGTAGTTACCATCTGGTTGTCGGGGTTCTGAAAAACTATGCCTATTTTTTTGCGAATGTCAAAAAGCGCGGACTTGTCCGTGGTGGGCATACCGTCAACAAGCACCTGTCCGCTGTCCGGCGTTATCAGCCCGTTAGCTAGCCTTGCCAGCGTGGACTTGCCCGATCCGTTGCAACCTACAAGCGCAATAAACTCGCCGCGCTCGACGGCAAACGACACCTTGTTTAACGCTTTGGTCAGTTCGTCCTCGCCGCTGACGTAAGAATATTCCACATCTTTAAATTCCAAAAACGGCATACAAAAATTTTAGCATTTTTTATAAAGCATGTCAAACAAAAAACCGCCGTAGGACTTGTGCCTAAAGCGGTTTTGATAAAACAATTATTTAATGGATTAATATTCGGACGGATATTCCTCAAAGCCTATATCGCCGCCGGAGCCGCCGAAAAGGAAGCCCATCATGCTGCCGACCTTGCCCATAGCATACTGCAAAACTTCGAGCGGATCGCCTTCCATATACGTGACCATCACGTTGAACTGCGCGCCGTCAGCGCTGTAAACCTCTACGATAAGGTCTGTGCCGACAGCCGCACCCTCAAAGTAACTCTTTAAGAACGCGCTGTTAAACACAAAGCTGCTGTCGCTGAACATGACCGCGTTGTTGGGCGCGTCATCGATAGGATTGTAATAATTGTCAAAAAGCGCGATGCCGTTATAGCTCATTTCGTTACCGGCGGTCTCGTAGTAAACGTGAAGGTCGGTATCGGTAAGCGCATACAGGAACACCGTGACGTTGCGTCTGTATTCGAAGTCGTGATCGAATGTGATATCAAAGTCAGACGGCGCAGTCTTGTACTCCGTGATCTTAAGCTCGACGGACGCCAAGTAATCATTATCGGCAAGTATCGAACCTGCGGAAGCGGCGCCGGTATAGGTGTGGGAAGCAAAGCAATCGATCTTTATGCCGGTCAATACGTCGTTGCTCTCCGTCAAGGAGACGGTAACGGACAATTCGTCAAATACGACTGCGCTCTTAATAGCGTTGTAGAGATCGGCAAGGTCCGCTCTGTCTGCAAGCACCATGTCGACCGCCGCCCTTGTGCCGTACAGCAAGGCTATATCGAGCATAGACTTTACGCTTGCAAGCTTATCCTCCAAATCGGTTGTGTCTACCTCTTCAAAGAACATAGCGCTGAGTGCGCCCATAAGAATCTCCATCATTTGGTCGCTTTCGCTATAATCTTGGTCCGACCCGTCATTTCCTTCGAGCTCGGCGGCCGTTGCAGTGCCAAACTCGGGCAACATATCGGCTATGAGAGTCATCAAGTAATCATAAGCGCCGACAAAAACTTCGCTGAGCTTACGCTCCTTAATCATGTTAACCAAATCATCTTCAAGCGGCATGTACTCGCCCATAAGCTCAAACAAGTCCACGTCAAACGTTGCGCCGAGAAAATCCGCAACAACGCCTACCGTATTTTCCTCGTCCTTAATAAAGTCTTCAATAGCGCTGTAGATATCGTCAAAGCTGACGCCGAACAGCAGATCGCAATAATCGTTGAGAAGCACGTTTATTGTCTTGTTGTTTTTGTACGCGGAATAGAGCGGAGTAAAGTATTTGTTTACGTCCTCGGCAACGTCAATTGTAAGTACGGTTTTGCCCTCATCCTCGTAATAGGTTGCGGCAAGCTTTTCGTCAGCGGCGTCGTCACCGATAAGAGCAAGCATGCCACGCACTTGGTCCAACGCCCCACCAAACGGATACTCGTAAAAATGATATCCGTCCTCGGTGGAAACATAGGTATAGCCGGTGTCAAAGTCCAGTATCATGTCGCCGACCATAAGCTTGTTGCCGCGCTTATCAAGCGCAATGCTTTCGCTCACCTTTTGGGTGTTTTTGGTGGACAGAGTGTACGATGCGGAGCCTGTAAAGCCTGCCGCGTCAAGCACGTCTGCAGCCGAGCCCAAAAGCTCGTTGAGCGAAACGGATATCAACTTGCCGCCGTTACCGCCCTCATCGTCATCTTTGCCGCCGGCAGGTTTTTTGCCGCCCGATGACTTTTTGTTGCCCCCGCTGCACGCCACAAACGCAAAGCACAACACAAACGCCATGACGAGCGAAAGCAATGTCAGCAATCTTTTCTTCATTTATAAATACCTCCTAAAAGTATATATTGTTAGTATAATACGCTTTTGAAAAAAAGTCAACAATTCAAAAGTTTTTTAGCCGTTTTCATTGAAATACCGCGGCAGCGGCTTGATTGTGCCGGACGAATTTTCTATGGTAAAGTAGTCAAAGTCCACTTCCTCCACAAACTCGCGCGGAAGGAACCTTGCGATGTTAAAGTGCACAAAGTTGTACTTATGGCTGGTGAGTATTATCGGCGTGGGTATGTCCATTGCTCGCGTTATATCGCAAATGTAATCGAACAATTTGTCCTCGTCAAACGCTTCGTCCAGCGTGTACATATAATCGCGCGTTATCTTGTCGCCGCGCATTGTCTTTGCCCATATTCTGGGAAAAACCTTTGCTTTAAGTTCCTTTTGCATAATGCCCTTTTGCGTATAAGATATAATATATATAGCATATTTTTCCACGTATAGCAACAAATAATGTCATTGACTTTGTATCATTTTTTATGTACTCAAAGCAAAGACGCAATATGATTACGGACAAACAGTTTTCGCCGAGCTTTGATAATAAAAATGATAGGCCTTTTCGCCTATCATAATTTCAGATAAAAAATAAGAGATAAAAAATAACACAAAGCGGCAACAATATTTTACGCTCTATTCTTATCTCTTATATATTCTTTTAGGTGCGTCAGCGCCGATTGGTTTACTCCCACTCTATCGTTGCGGGCGGCTTGCTGGTTATGTCGTAGACAATGCGGTTTATGTGCCCCACCTCGTTAACTATGCGGTTGGACACCTTTTCGAGCACGTCGTAGGGAATGCGCGAAAAATCTGCGGTCATAAAGTCGGTCGTGGTGACGCCGCGGAGCGCGAGCGTATAATCATACGTTCTGCCGTCGCCCATAACGCCCACCGAGCGCATATTGGTAAGCACTGCAAAATACTGATTGATGTCGCGGTCCAGCTTTGCTTTGGCTATCTCCTCGCGGAATATCGCGTCGGCGTCCTGCAAAATAGCAACCTTTTCCGGCGTTATCTCGCCTATGATTCTGATAGCAAGCCCCGGACCCGGGAACGGCTGACGCCACACAAGAGTGTCGCTAAGCCCAAGCGCGCTGCCGAGCTTTCTCACCTCGTCCTTAAACAAAAGTCTAAGCGGCTCCACAATCTCTTTAAAGTCTACATAATCGGGAAGGCCGCCTACGTTATGGTGCGATTTAATAACCGCAGCGTCGCCGAGTCCGCTCTCTATCACGTCGGGATAGATTGTGCCCTGAACAAGATAGTCCACCTTGCCTATCTTTTTGGCCTCCTGCTCGAACACGCGGATAAACTCCTCGCCTATTATCTTGCGCTTTTTTTCAGGCTCGGTAACGCCTGCGAGCTTTTCCAAAAACCTATCGCCGGCATTCACGCGCACAAAGTTGACGCCGCTGTCACGGAACGCCGCCTCCACTTCGTCGCCCTCGTTCTTGCGCATAAGCCCGTGATCGACAAAGATGCAGGTAAGCTGACTGCCTATAGCGTTTGCGAGCAGCTTGCACGCGACAGAGCTGTCCACGCCGCCGGAAAGAGCGAGCAGCGCTTTGCCCTTGCCTATTTTTTCACGAAGCTCTTTGGTTGCGATTTCGGCGTAATTTTGCATTGTCCAGTCGGGCTTGCAACCGCACACGTTAAACAGGAAGTTTTTAAGCATATCAAAGCCCTGCTCGGTGTGGTTGACCTCGGGATGGAACTGTGTGCCGTAAAACTTTTTTTCAAGATTTTCAATCGCGCCGTACGGGCATTTTGCGCTGTGAGCAATCGCCTTAAAGCCTTTCGGCAGCGTCTTTATGTAGTCGTTGTGACTCATCCAAACAACCGATTCTTTTTTCAGCCCCTTAAACAACGGCGAAGAAGTATCGAACTTGCAATCCGTCCTGCCGAACTCCGCAGCCGCCTCTGCGCTTGCCGCGCCTATTTCGCCGCCCAGCCCGTAGACAAGAAACTGCGCGCCATAGCAAATGCCGAGAATGGGAATGCCGAGATTAAAAATCTCGCTTGACATGCGCGGCGAATCGTCAAGATACACAGACTTCGGACCGCCCGTAAATATAATTCCCTTGGGACCCATTGCGCGAATCTCGTCTATCGGCGTCTTATACGATTTAACCTCGCAGTATACGTTTGCCTCACGAACTCTGCGCGCAATAAGCTGATTGTACTGCCCTCCGAAATCCAAAACCAAAACCGTCTGTGCCATAATAAACTCCTTAGTAAAATGCTGCGAATATCGCACACTTCTTTAAAAACATTATATCATTAAACCGCGCCGAAAGCAAACTTTTTTGCTATGATTATCAAAAGAGAAAAGGCAGACCGGTTCAGTCTGCCTTTTAAAGTAAAAGTCGGTTGCTTTGTCTTCAAAAATAGCGGTAATTCTGCCTACCGTTACTGTATATCATATAGATTATAAAAAATCAACATAAAATATACAAATTAATGATTTTCTATCTACAATCTGTCCAAATATTGCAATAACTGTAGAATAGCGGCTCAAGTAACGGCAAAGACCCTAATCATTAGCGTGCTTGCCGAGGCCCAACATTTTTGCGCGTTCTCTCATTCGTGCGGTGGGGTCTAAAAGGCGCTTACGTATCCTAAGCGACTTGGGCGTAACCTCCAATATTTCGTCGTCTGCCAAAAACTCTATGCAGTCCTCCAGCGTCATGCGCTTGGGGGTTATCAGCTTTAGCGCGTCGTCGCTGCCGCTGCTGCGCGTGTTGGTAAGATGTTTGCGCTTACACACGTTTACGACGATATCCTCGCCGCGCGGATTCATGCCAACCACCATGCCGCCGTACACCGGAACGCCTGCGCCTATAAACAGCGTGCCGCGTTCCTGCGCGTTAAACAGACCGTAGACAATAGAATCGCCCGCCTCGTGTGCAATCAGCGACCCGAAGTCGCGGCGAGATATTTCGCCCTTGTAAGGTTCGTATCCGTCGAACACGCTCGACATTACGCCTTCGCCTTTTGTGTCGGTCATAAGCTCGCTCTGGTATCCGAACATTCCGCGCGCAGGCACTTTAAAGTTCATCTTAATGCGGCTGCCGTGCGGCGTCATGTCTATAAGCTCGCCCTTTCTTGTGCCCATCTTGCTCATGATTGTGCCAACGCAAGCCTCGGGCACGTCAATAAACACGCGGTCAATCGGCTCGCACTTTACGCCGTCTATCTGTTTGATCAAAACCTTGGGCATGCTGACGGCAAACTCGTAACCTGCCCTGCGCATGGTTTCTATAAGTATGGAAAGGTGCATTTCACCCCTGCCACACACGACAAAGCTGTCCGCCGTCGCGCCGTCAGACACGCGCAGCGACAAGTCCTTTACCGCCTCCTTGTACAGTCTGTCGCGAAGGTGACGGCTTGTAACGTACTTGCCTTCCTTGCCTGCAAGCGGCGAATCGTTTACCATAAAGGTCATCTCTACGCTCGGCTCGGCAATTTTTACAAATTCAATCGGAGTGGTGTCCGTTTCCGCACACAGGGTGTCGCCTATCATTACGCCCTCTATGCCCGACACGCACACAATGTCGCCCACTGTCGCGCTTTCCGCAGGGACGCGCTTTATGCCCTCGTAGGTAAACAGGCTTACCACCTTGCTCTTTACCGCCTTAGTTTCGTCATGGTAGTTGGTAAGCACCACGCTGTCGCCCACGGATACGCTTCCGCTGCCCACCTTGCCGACGGCTAGTTTGCCCACGTAATCGTTGTGTTCGGCAGATGACACAAGCATCTTAAATGGCGCGGTCTCTTCGCCGCCCGGCGCAGGGATATGCTCTATAATCGTTTGGAAAAGCGGTTGCATATTTCTGCCGCTTTCGGTTATCATTTTTGACGCTGTACCGTAACGCGCGGAGGCAAACACAAACGGACTGTTAAGCTGATCCTCGTTGGCGTCGAGGTCGAGGAAAAGCTCCAAGATCTCGTCCACCACTTCCTTTAGCCGAGCGTCCGGTCTGTCTATCTTGTTGACGACCACAATTATTTTCAGTCCCAATGCAAGCGCGCGCTCAAGCACAAACCGCGTCTGCGGCATGGGCCCCTCAAACGCGTCCACGACAAGAAGCGCGCCGTCCACCATTTTTAGGACGCGCTCCACCTCGCCGCCGAAGTCGGCATGCCCGGGAGTGTCAACAATGTTTATCTTGAAGCCGTCGTACACGCACGACGCGTTTTTGCTGAGTATGGTTATGCCGCGCTCGCGCTCAAGAGCGTTGCTGTCCATGACGCGGTCCATAACCGCTTGATTATCGCGAAAGACGTTGCCTTGCTTGAGTAATTCGTTTACAAGCGAGGTCTTGCCGTGATCGACGTGCGCAATGATTGCGACGTTTCTTATCTTGCTTTGTTCCATAAAGTAAAGTACCGTACCACAAATTTTACGGATATAATTGTATTATATTCCGAAAAAATTGTCAACAAAATACGGCGTGGCTTTGCAACCATTAGTCTTAACTCTTAACTTTCTCGTACAGTCTAAACGCTATTGCTGTCATGTCGTCCTTGGGCGTTCCGCCGGAAAGACTTAGGGCGCGCGCCACCACTTCTTTTACCGCGGTTTCGGGATTGAACGCGGACAGTCCGTTTATAAACGACGGCAATTCGTCGCCGTCAAAGCAGTCGTAGACGCCGTCCGTCACCATAATAAGCATTTGCCCGGGATAAAGTTTTTTGGTAGTTATGTACGGGCGCATTTCGTCAAGCACGCCGATAGGAAGCGAGCTGCCCTCTATCTTAAGCACGGTGTCCGTAGTCTTGATGTAGCACGGAGGCGCGCCAAGCTTGATAATATCCACTACTGCGGTATCCAGGTCGCACACCGCCACGTCCGCCGCGGAATAGTTTTCGGCGGTGGGCAGCTTTAAAAACCTGTTGACGCCGGCAATGACCGACTTAGAATCGAAACCGGCGCGGTAAAAGCATTCTATCAGCTCGACCGCCGCGCCCGAGCTTTCGCCTGCGCGCGTGCCCGACCCCATGCCGTCTAGCAGCGCAGCCAAAAACCTATCGCCTATGCGCTTAAAGGTATAGCTGTCGCCGCTTACGCCGCTTTTTCCCACGCCGGCGCGCGCATACACCGCCTCGTACATGGGCTTAGCCTTTAGCGTGGCGACGCTCCAGCCAGCGGCCTGGGTCTTTTCTATAGCAACAACTTCAAACCTGCGCTTCATGCACACGCTTACCGCGCGGCGAATTTTCTCATGCGACACGGACGAAGTGCGCACCACTGCCGTGACGCTGCTTTTGGTGACAAACGCGTCCGCGCACTCCACGCCGTTGTTATTAAGCTCAAAGATAACGCGCTTTTCTTTGTCCGCGTCAAAGCCTACCGGGGTCGCCTCCGCGTGTCCAAGCTCCTCCAAAACGTCCTTTATGGCGGCAAGCCGCTCGGTGACTATTGCCTTGGCCTTGTCCTCGCCCTCCATTTCCTTTGCACGCTCGCGCGCGCCGTCCGTGATTTCCGCCGAGCCGGCTATAACGTCGCTCGCGTGGACGCACTCCGCCGTAAAAAACTCGGGAAGGTCGGTCAGTATAGCCCGAGCATAAGTGGCGCGCTCGGCAAGCAGCGTGAAAGCCGCCTCCCTTGCTGCGCGGTCGCACACCGGGTTCTTCGGACAGTACGGACAAATTCTGTTACTTAGCGACAGCCCCGTGGCTGCGTAATCGGGCTGGGGCGAGCCCATAACGGTCATTAGCCGCGCGGTCTCGTCAAACACCGACGCCACGGCAAGCATGCGGTTGCCTGCGTCGTACTTGCTGCGGTTGATGTAATGCCGTAATGCAATGTGCGAGCTGCCGTCATAATCAAAGTAGTCTCGCACTTTTTTTACCGCACGGCGCGGCAGAACGCAAAACAGCGCTCCGCCTGCCGCGAGCATTAGCGCATTCCACCCGACTTGCACCGAGCTCATAAAAAACAGTATGGAGGTCATTGCAAACACTCCGATAGCCGCAATCACATACAACGGTCTATATAGCTTGGAAAACGCCGGGATAGTAGTAGCGCACATTAAAAACGCCGGGATAAGCGGCAGAGACGTAAAGCCCAAACCCATTGCAACAAAAGCTCCGCACAATGTTACGGCAGAACCTCCCACAAGCCCCATAAGCAAAACCAACAGCATGGCAGGCGCAAGACCTATTATAAATTCGCCGTAATGCGCTCTGCCGAACGCGAGCCCGGCGACAAACATCACCACGCACACGGACGCCGCCTCGATAACGCTCAGCTTGGTTGAAAAAACCGAACGCGCGCATGCGGCGACGTTGACCGAAAAGTAGTAGAACAAGCACCCGATAAAGCCGGAGACAGCGGCAGAAGCCACAGGCACAAACAGCGCGGCAAGCACGGTGTGCACAAGCAAAGCAAACAGCGAAAAAAGCGTCTTTGCCGCGCCGCGGTCGAGCCTATGAAACCGCAGTGACAGCATCCACCGCACCGTCATGATAAATATGACTACCCCGCCTGCGTAAAGCCGCCACACCTCAAACGAGAACAAAAATTCACAAAGTAAATATACGGGCGCAACAAGCCCGATAAAAAAACTACCTGACAGCGCGCAAAACATAGCCGAACCAAACGGCGAAATTCCGTATATCCTGCCGCCGACCGAAACCACAATAAGCGCCAATGCCGTGAGCGCCGCTGTCGGCGATACCTTGCCCGATTTTAGTATTGTTTTACCGCCCTCGCTAACCATATGTTACGTTATAACATATACGATAGCGCCGATTTTGCAATATTTGCTATTACGCTGTCGAATAAGTAGAGAATGCAAAAATAAGAATAATTATTTTTTGATCAATCGTAAACCTACGGCGATTCCGTCGGCGACGGCCTTGCCTATTTGCTTAATACCTGCGGTGCAATCCCCCACGGCGTACAAACCCTTTACGTTGGTCATGCCGTCATTGTCGGTGATAATCGCGCCGTTGTTGTCCGTAAACACGCCCACGCTTTTTGCTATTGCCGTGCTACCCATGCTGCCAACCGCAACAAACACCCCGTCAACGGCAATCGCGCTTCCGTCCTCGAACTCGACAGCATTCACGCGCCGATCACCCGTAATGCGCTTTAACTTTTTTGTCACGGTGTTTTCCGCAACAAAGCTCGCATTCTTTCCGTCCGTCAAAAGATAGACCTTGCCGGCAAGGTTTTTAAGCGCGTCGTACTCATGAAGCGCATACTCGCTTTCTCCGATTACGGCGACCGTCTTTTTTCGATAGAAAAATCCGTCGCACACCGCGCAATAGCTTACGCCCCTGCCCTCAAACTCCTTAACGCCATCCACATTAATGCTTGTCCGCGGCGCGCCCGTTGCTATGACAAGCCGTGAACAAACGTATTCGCATTCGGGTGTGACAACCGTAAACTTGGTAGCTTTGTCGTCGCTGTCGCACCGCACAAAAGTCACCTGTCCGAGGGTGACGGTGACGCCCACGCTCTTTGCCTGCGCAATGCCGTTATCGTACAGCTGTTTCCCGGACACCTCGCCCGTACCGTAATAGTTTTGAATGCGTTCGGCACGGTGCAGTGCGGAATTGCCGCTGTGGATAACCATAACGTTAAGTCCGCCGCGCGCGGCATACAGCGCGGTAGACACGCCGGAAGGACCACCCCCGATTATGATTACGTCGTAACTATTTGTTTTGCTCATAATTGTTTTTCCGTTTTTCTGTTAGTATATCCAATAAAGCGCATTATGTCAATAAATAATTTCCCATACAAAAGCGCGGAAGGCTTTATATGCCCTCCACGCTGTTTGTTTTTTACTCAACTACTCGACTTAGCTGTGTGCGTATGATTACTTATACGTCTTGCTCGGACTGACATTCGGTGACGTTATGTTAAACGTAACTAGCTCATACGTGTTGCTGCCTTTTGTAATTTTGTATCTGCAAATCGAACCGGACGAATACGACCACCACAAATTGTCTGTTTGGTTAGTCCAACTATTTACTCCGGCGGTGAAGATTACTTTTATTCCTCCCCATTCATTTGCCGTTAGCTTAGATACCGTCGACGGATTTACAGGACCGCCGGGCGTGGGTTCCGGTATTTCAAAGTAGTATAAACCACCTATCCCGTACATGAACATATAGCCGGTCAATCCGTTTCCGTAATCTATCGTTAACTTGTGGTAATTATCAACAGTAATATCTGCGAGCGTGGCGGTATATTCCTTAGTTGCACCTAGAGTCAATCCGCTAACCTTGACTTGATAACGCGAAATCTCGTTGCGAGTGCCCTTTTCGTCATGAGTAAAGATTATATCGGTAATTCCGGCATTAGAGATATCGAAATAGTATTTACCGCTACCCATGGATGTCAAAATGTCGCGCGTACTCCATCTATTATCGTCCGCACCCGTACCGGTAACAGTACCAACGCCTGTGCCGCCCCAAGCATGAATGTGGTAATCAAATGTAGTACCGGTACCACCCCAGCCGGACGCATTAAGCACTATGCGCACCCTTGCCGCCTTATAGCGAGCGTAGTACGTCACGTCGGCGCCGTTGACAGTAACGGAGGTTGCCGTAAGCTTTGTGCCGCCGGTCTGGGCGTCGTACCAACCGTCAAAGTCGTACAATGCGTTATTCGGAGTCGGATCCTTAGGCACGTCTACAGAATCACCGTTCTCGACATCTGTAAATGTATAGGTTGCGCCCGAGGCAGCCGTACCGTCGCCCAATACAAACGTAACATTAAATGTGTTCTTTACAAACTTACCGTACAGCTTAATAGCGACTTTGCTGTCCATGCCTTCGAACAAATCTTTAAACTTAAGTTCGGTGTACTTTGTACCGTTGTATTCGCCGTCCGTGTACCAACCGTCAAACAAGTAACCGGTCTTTACTGGTGTCTTTAATTGCGTACCGTCGTATTCAATCGTAAAGATAGTGATGTTGCCGACGGAATTATCCTTGCTGCCGTCCACATAGTATTCGACCGTGTAGGTTATAACGTTCCACTTGGCATACAGCGTGGTGCCGTCAATCGGCATTGTGTCTGTATCAAAGTCCCAAGGCGTAGTCAGCGAGGACTCCTTGTACCAGCCGCCAAAGGTGTAACCGTCTTTGGTCGGTACATTCGGCTCCTCCACGAGCGCATTATAATCGCCTGTAAAGTCGTTTACGTCACTTCCGCCCATGCTATCGAACTTGACGGTATACTGATTAGGCGTCCACTTGGCGTACAGCGTTATATCGTCTGTAACCTTGTCGCCGTTTTCGCCGAAGGTCCATACGTTGCTTAGCGCAGCGTCCTTATACCAACCGTCAAACCTATAACCGGCTTTGGTCGGTGCGGTGGGCGCGGAGATTGTTGTGTTGTAAACAACGTCGGTGATTTCCGCTACGTCGCTGCCGCCGTTACTGTTGAACGATACGGTGTACTTGTTGGGTATCCACTTGGCATAGAACTCGGTAGGCATGCCTTCCGCTGCTGCCGCAAATGTGTATTCAACGCCGTCGCATTCCGCATTGGTAAACCAACCGCCGAACTCATAGCCGTCGCGGCTTACCTGAGGCGGAGTGGGCGTCTTGCCCATCTGAACGTTTAGCGTGGAGAACGTGTCTGTTCCGTCGTTGCGGTAGAACTTGAGCTCGACCGTAGGAACGGCTGCCACGTGCGCGTAAAGCGTTATATCGCCCTCAACCGTAATCTGACCTGTGACGTAAGCGGTATTATCGCCGTTAATCTCAAGCGTCCAACCGAGGAAGATGTAAAGCTTGTCGGTGAGATTGGTAACAGTCACCTGCGGCAGAGTGAACTTGGAGCCGTACGGCATGTCTACGATAGTTTCACCGTCGATTGTTGCGGTATACTCCGCACTTTCGCCAAGCACAAGCGTGATCGTGTAATCTACAGGCGTCCAGGTGGCGATAAGCTCCATATCCTCGGTCACGCCGGTGCCGAAGTCCCAAGCCCTGCCATTGTACTGCCAGCCGCCCAATGTGTAGTGTTCACGACTTACCGTAGGTTGGGTTACCGTAGCGCCCAGTGTGGTTACGGAAACGGTAGCGGAGCCCGTAAGCGTACCGCCGTTTGCGTTGAACGTGACGGTAAGCGCGCCGAGCGTAATGGTGAACTCGGCAGTCTGTCCGCCAAAGCCGATGGTTACGGTGGCGTTGCCCGCCCTGGTGTTGTCTACGTCTATCGTGTAGCCTGTAACAACGGCATTGGTGTCGTTGTTGTAGTATGCGGTTACGGTAATGCCGGTCTTGGTAATCTCCTGACCTATCTTGTATGTGGGCATGCCGTCATGCTTGACGTCAAGTCTCGTCACGGAGGGCGCAACTATCGTAATCTTGAACTTGCCGGTCACGCCGTTATACGACACGGTTATTTCCTGCTCGCCGAGGCGCGTCATGTCTATGGCGCTCAGAGTAAATTCGGTAACGGCGGTAGGCGCAACAGGCGTGGCGCCCTCGACGCCCTCGTTGTAGTTGGCGGTAACGTCGATAAGCTTAGCGAGGTCCGGAGCCGCCGCGTCCTGCACAAACTCGAGCGTTTCGCCGGACTTGGCAACAGCGGTGAGCGACGTCATTACGTTGTTTACGGTAATCTGATACTCGCCCGACTCGTTGCCATTGTACAAGACCTTGACGGTATAAGTGCCTGCGGTAAGAAGCTTGCCGCTTGTTTCGCCCGTGCAGGTGTACGTGATATCCGTGGTCTTTTCCACCTTTCCGTTGTTGTAGGTAAGCGTAACTTCCGCGCCGGTAAGCACAATGGCGTCGCCAACGTTGTACGTCTTTTTGCTCGGATCGGTCGTAAGCTCTGTCTTTTCCACAGCAAGCGCCACAGCCGTGTAGTTAAAGTTCACTACGGTGTTGCCGCACACAACCTTAATTGTGTTTTCGCCGAGCGTTGCCGCTTTGCTTTCAACATAGTTAATGGCGCTGTTATCACTTGCGGTAAGGTCGCTTGCGGTGAGCTTATCGCCGACCACAATCTTGGCCTTTTTGCTGGTGACGGTTATTTCCTTGTGCTGCACTGCGGTAAGCTTGTTGCCGCCCAAATCAACCACAAGGTCGTAGAATCCGCTCGTGCCCATGAAGGTTATGTTACTACCGGAGGTTGAGATATTTACAGTAACCGCCGAGGAAGTCGGATTGAGTGATCCCGACGAAATTCCGTACCACGAACTTCCCTTCATAACCTTGAACGTATCGTACTTGGCGAGGTATACGTAGGTGAAGTAGTACTTATTTCCGTTGACCGCAGTCAACATCATGGTGCTGACGTCGGACCACGCGCCGCTGTCATTCCATCCGTTGAACGAACCTTTTATGAAGACAGTACCTTTATCCGCCGTCCATTTGCCTGTGGTATTGGCAGTGCCGTCGGGATAACGAGGTGTATCGGAAGGCCGTGCGTATATTTGAGTGGTTTCAATCTCCAATGTCCATTTTACGTCGGCGACGTTAGCGGAAAGCACGCTTACTTTATACATGTAACCGTTGTCATCCTTTTCCGCAACGAATTTAAGATCGGTTGTTGCCGATATCTCCGACGGAGAAGTATAAGTTGCCAAATTGGCGTTAGTCGGCTTTATGTCACTACTGCCGTTGCCTTGTGCGTCATACTTGGCGATATAGAAGATTGCGTTTTTATCCAGCGTTATTCCGTCTACAATATACACAGTGCGGCTGTAATCGTTCGTACCCACTGTAACCGCAAACGCCTGTACAGTCTGCCAGTTGTCTGTGGTGTAGCGCATAAACCAGCCGTTCTTGGGATTGGCGGTCCACTGCGCGACAAGCGTGATATTGCCTGTGACGGGTGTAGCAAAGCTGTACTTGGCTCCGTTAAGATACCAACCGACAAAGTCGTTTCCGGCAAGCGTCGGATTCTTAGTGGGCTGAGCCACGGGTTTTCCGTACTCTACCTGAACGGTAGCCTGAGTGCCTGTAGCAAGCGTGCCGCCGTTGGGATCGAAGGTTACGGTGTACAGATTGGAATAGTGCGCGGTGACCGTCAGCGTCGTGCCGTTAAGGCCGTCGAGCAGGTCGGAGGTTACGGAGGTTATCTTTTCGTCTCCGCAATACCATTCTGTAAAGTAGTAACCGTTTGCTCTGCCCGTGGCGTTGATGGTGACCTGCTCCTTAGTGGGCAGTGTCGCAACCGTCGAGGCAAGGTTTTGTATGGTAAACGTCTTGCTCGCTATAGTCTCGCCGTAAGCGCCCATGTCGTACGCAAGCGTGTATTCCACAAGGGTCCAGGCGGCGTACAGATTGATAGCGGTGCCGCTTTCCGGTATAGCGTCGATAAGCGCGGTAACCTTTTTGCCGCTCATGCTGCCGACATGCCAGCCGTCAAACGCGTAGCCGATCTGAGACATAACCTTAAGCGTATCATCTTGCACCGTAACGTCGTACGAAGTGATATTGCCTGCGGTGTTGTCAACTTTGTCGTTTATATAGTACGTGACGATATAAGTGATAAGCTCGTATTTGGTGTAAAGCGTGACATTGCTTGTTACTGTATCGGACGCAAAGTTCCACTGCTTTTCCTGTTCTTCGACCATGTAGAACCAGCCGAGCAACTTGTAGCCCGTCTTAGCGTCGAGCGTGGGCTCTTCCAGCTTGGAGCCGTGCGTCACGTCGGACTGGGTCTTCACAACGCTCTCTCCGTTCTTAAACGTGACGGTGAACTTTTGGATATCCCATTTGGCGTAAAGCTCGATATCGCTCGTAACCGTATCGGTCTCGAAGTTCCACGGCGTCCGGAACCCGTTGTCCTTGTACCAGCCGCCAAAGGTGTATCCCTCATACGTAGGATCGGTAGGCTTTTCTATTGTGGAGCCGTGCTCAACTTCCGTATACGGATCGACATCCGAGCCGTTGAACGTCTCAAACGTGACGGTGTACTTGTTGATTTCCCAACCGGCAAACACCTCGCAGCCCTCTACCATGACCGGGAAGGTATACTTATTCTCTTCGGTGAAGTTGTCCTTGTCGGTGAACCAGCCGAGGAACTTGTAGCCTTCACGCTCGGGCGCGGGGCTGTACGCCTTGCCCGCCGTACCTATAACCACCTTTTGCACATGAGTCTCGGGCGTTTCGCCGTAGTTGAAGTTGAATGTGAGATCTACGGTTTCGTTCTGTTCTATTCTTGCATAGAACTCTTTGGCTCCCGTGCTGCCTTTTGCTATAGTTGTAATAGGCGATCCGGAGAACTCTTGATCCTCGTACCAACCAAGGAAGGAGTAACCGCCTTCGGTTACGGTGGGATCGGGCAGCGTTACGGCGGTTTCAACCGTGTATTCTACGGGCGCAGTGGGCGCGGTTGCCAAAGCGGTATCCACAACGTAGGTAATTTTGTATTTTATCACTTCCCACTTGGCGGTGAGCGTAAAGTCTTCAGTAACGGGAGTGCTGAATACATACTTCTCGACCGCGTCACCCTTGAACCAGCCTAAGAAGGTATAGCCCTTGCGCGTAACCTTGTTGGACTCAGGCTGAGATACAGTGCTGTTGTAGTTGATATACTGGGTTTCGGTCTTGCCGTCGTAATTGTAATCGAGGATGACCGTGTAGCTGTGTATGGTGTAGTCGGCTATAAGCTCCAGATCCGAAGTGACAGGCGTATTAAGATTGAAGATAGTCGTTCCGTTCTTCCAACCGTTAAAGTCGTAACCTGTCTTGGTCGCGGAGGGAACCTTACCGGAAGGAATGGCCGTGTTGTACGGCACCTTTAAGGTCTCCTTTGTCACACCGTCGACAATAAACTTGACGGTGTACTCGTGGACAGTCCACTTGGCTTTGAGCACGATTGGCTCGTTGACATCGGTATCAAACTCATACTCGGTGGTTTGCATTACGCCGTTCACCACCAAATACCAACCGCCGAAGTCGTGACCCGTCTTGGTCGGGTTGTTAGGTCTATTTGCCTGCTCGCCGTAAAGCGGATGCTGAGTATCGACGCTTGTGCCGCCGTCGCTGTCGAACGTGACCGTAAGATCCTTAACCTTAATCGTAAACGTGGTATCCTTGCCGCCGTACGATACGGTTATGGTCTTGTCGCCCACGCTGTTGGTAGAAGTGCCGTCAAGCGTGTAATCGGTTACGGTATAGCTCTTGCCGTCGCTGTCGGTCACGGTAACCACCATGCCGGCATCGCTGAACGTTTCGCCGCGCCAGTACTCGGTCTTGGAAGGCTGTGTGGTGACCTTGACGGTTGTAATTGTGGGCGCCTGCCATTTGACTATCTTAAGCGTCCTTGTAGCGCCGTTTACAAATATAATGTCGTAATAGCCGTTTTCTATGCCGCCGAGGTACAGGTTGCCTTCGTCGCCGTTATTGCCCAGGGTGATTACGGTGTTCAATCCGGTGAGCTCGCCGCCGAACCAGCCCTTGTCGTCGGTACCGACTTGCACGCCCTTGACGTAAATCTTGAACGCGTCGCCCTTCTTGAGGTAAACCTTGCGGAATGTGTACTCAGTGCCCGATTTAAGCACGGTCAAAAGCGTGCTGCCGGACGACCATTCCTTAAACAGCCCAAACTCGTCGGTGAACGAGCCGCGGATATAAACCTCCGCCGTAGCCGCATTTTCATTGGTATAGGTTGCGGCATTGCCGTCAGTGGGATTGCGCAGCTCCTTGGTGTATTCTATAGTAACACCAAAGCTTATGCCCCAGCAATCCTTTGTTTCGTCGTTAATATCGCCGATGTACAGCGTCCACTTGGCGCCGGTGTACATTTCGTTGTAGGCAGTGACTTCAAAGTTGTAGTTGTCGCCGTCTTTCTTGCTGCCGACAGTAAGAATATTCTTAAATGTATGCTGGGTAACATTGCTTGCCGCATGATACCATGTTTCTTCGCCGCCGGAGCCATACGTGACAACGATAAACTGCATGCCCTTACTCAGGGTTACGCCTTCTACCTTCCATTCGTTCTTGTCGCCGTTCTTTACGGCAGTGTATCCGGCCGTCCAAGTCTTGCCGTCCTGCGAGTAGTACAGGAACGTTCCGGTTCCGACTTTGCTCTCCCATTGCGCCGAAAGCTTAATGTTGCGAGTGATTGCCGTCGTAAGCTCAAACTTATTTCCGCTCTCGTCGTTCCACTGTACAAACGTCCAGTCTTTGCGCGTGGTGTTGACCTTGCTTGCGTCTATCTTTTCGCCGTGCTTGACGGTTTGCGCTGCAACAGCGGTGCCGCCGTTGGCGTTGAACTCGACTGTGTACTCGTTGAGTTCCCAATCGGCAGTCAACCACATCTCGCGAACAACGGGATCTCCAAAGTTCCAAGGCGTGCCGTTCTTTAAATTCCAGCCTTTAAGGGTGTGACCAACCCACGTGATTCCGGTGGGCTCACTTGCGGTCTTGCCATGCTCAACGGTTTGGTCATCGGCTTTGCCTGTGCCGCCGTTCAAGTCGAAGTGTACGGTGTACTTGTTGATCACCCACTTTGCATACAGCGTGATATTGCCGGTTACAGTGTCGGTCTCGAATACCCACTCTGATGTGAAATCTTCCCTGTACCAGCCCATAAAGGTGTACCCTTCCAGCGTGGGATCGTTGGGCTTGTTTGTAATCTTGTTGCCGTACAAAACCTTGATTGCATCAACGCCGCTGCCGCCCATGCTGTTGAACTTGACGGTATATTCCTCAAGCTCCCACTTGGCATACAGCGTTACGTCCTTGGTGGGCTTTTGTCCGAATCCGTCATAGGCGATAGTTTCGTCTTCCACATACCAGTGGATAAATTTATGACCCGTCCACGTGGGCGCTTCTATAGCCTGAACGGTCTGTTCGGAAGTAAAGTACCGTTTTTGATTTTCTTCACCGTTGCCCAATACAAACGTGATGGTGTACGTAATCGGATCCCACTTGGCAAAAACGGTGGTTTCTTGCATTATATCCTGATCGAACGAGAACAGGTTTTTGCACTCTTTTTCCTTGTACCAGCTTATAAAGGTATAGCCGGTGCGGCTGGGCTTATACGGGCTTGTTATGCGAGTGCCCTGCACCACGTATTCTTCGTGGTTTTGTGCGCCCTCGTAGTTTAGGTTGTAAATAAACTTGACCGTAGAGTTTCTGGTTATCTGCGCATAGAAGATTTGGTCGCCCATTGTGCCTGCGGCGATGCTGCTGATGCGCTCACCCGTGTAGTCTCTATTATTGTACCAGCCTATAAAGGTATAGCCCGGTTCGGTTACGTTAACGCCCGGAAGAGTAAATTCTTGATTGTAGATATACTCGCCTTCGTCGACGGCGTCGGCAAGGCCGGTATCCACAACGTACGTAATCTTATAATGCTTGGCGTTCCAATGCGCCTCGAGCGTGATAAGACCTTCGCGCTCTACCAACTTCTCCTCGAATTTCCAAATGGTTTCGCGGTCGAGCATGTGCCAGTGCAGGAAGTCATAGCCGGGTTCTTCGGGATCGCTCGGCTTATCCGTAATAAGTCCGCCGAATTTTACCGTGGCAGTATAATATGCGACGGTATTTGCGTCTACGTAGTGCAATACGTACTTAATGGTAACGTCCTTGGCTTCCCACTTGGCGGTGAGAGTAAGCCCCTCGGTTTGAAGCGTATCTTGATTGAATATCCATTCGTCTTCGCCGTTGAACCAACCTTTAAGATTGTAGCCGTATTTGGTAACGGTAACCGTGGGCGCAGGAACTTTTTCGCCAAACGCGACAGTCTGGCTTGTCACCGCAGGCGTGCCGCCGGCAGTATCAAACGTAACGGTGTATGTTTTGGCAGTCCAATGCGCGGTGAGATTGAGCCCTTCTGCGTCAAGCGGCTGAGTGGAGCTCCATTTTTCGCCTTCCTCGGTGAACCAACCGTCAAATCTGTATCCGGTTTTTTCGGGATCGGCGGGAATCTTTTCCGCGGCTATAACAGCGCCGAATTTTACTTTAACGGTGGTAGACTGTCCGCCGTTGTCGGGATTGAACACAACGTCAAACTCGGCGGCTTCCCAGTGCGCTCTGAGCGTAAGGTCCTCTTTTTCCAGCTTGTCGCACAGTTTGTCGGCAAAAGTCCACTTCGTGCCGTCAATCCTGTACCAGCCCAGGAACGTATGTCCGAGCTTTGTGGGCTCCGACGGCTCGGGTACCGCTTGGTCGAACGGAACCTCTTCGGTTGTGGGATCACTGCCGTTGTCGGCGTTGAATATAACTGTTATGGTCTTGGCGGTCCACTTGGCATAAACCACGGTGCCGTCTGCGGTGATAGGCTCGTCAAACTTATACTCTGTAGTGCAATCTTGTTCCTTGTACCAGCCGCCGAAGTTGTAGCCTATGCGCGTGGGATCGGGATTCATGCGCGTAGCGGTTTTGCCCTCCATCACTTTTACGTCAACGGTTTTGTTGCCGTAGTTGTAATCGAAGGTAAACGTGTACGTCGCCTTTGCGTCGATATACGCATAGAGCGTATAATCGCCGATAGAGCCGTGCTCTATGGTGACAACCTTGTGTTGCTCGTCATAGACCTTTTGGTCGTCCTCGCCCGTGCCCACTTCGGTGTACCAACCGATAAAGTTGAATCCGTCCTTAATATTTGTGGGATTGGGCAGCGTGATGGTGTCGTCTTCTATCGTGTACGTGCGGTTTGCGGGTGCGGTTGCAAGCGCAGCGTCCACAATGTATGTAATGTGGTACTCTATTATATTCCACTTGGCGGTGAGCGTTATATTGCCGGTAATGGGCGTAGTGTCAAAGTCAAACGCGTCATTTGCGTCGCTTTCAAACCAGCCGAGGAAGGTGTAGCCCTTGCGCTCGGCAAGATTGGGCTTTTGCGCGCGCGCGTTTTTGTTTACGGTTTGTTGCTGCGGCGCGGCAATTCCGTCCACACCGGTTATAAACTTGACGGTATATTTAACCTGAATTACACGAACGGTAAACGGCTCGGCATTAAAGCCTCTGTACGAAATTACAATTGTGCATGTGCCCTCTTTGCTGCTGTCAAAGCCGCCCACCGTGTATTCCGTAACCGGAATTGAAATGTTGTTTTCATACTTGGCGGTGACTATCATGCCGGTGCGGTCAAACTCGTCGCCCACCTCGTATTCGGTCCTAGTCGGCATATGGGTCACTTCTATGCCGATAAGCGTTGCGGCTTGTACCTCGACTTCAAATGTATCGGTCTCGCCCTGATACTCGACGGTGACGGTCTGCTTGCCCGTTGTGTGGCTGTTGTAGCCCGTGACGTTGCAGTCTTCTATGTCTATTATTTCGTCCGTGTCGTCCGTATAGTACGCGGTAACCTCTATTCCGTCGAGGTTGAGATTTTCGCCCTCTATATAATTCTTTTTGGTAGGCTCTTTCGTAATTTCTATGCGATCGAGCGTGCGCAAGGGCTCCGAGGGAGCAACGCTGACGGTAATCGTGGGGGTGACGGTGATTGTGCCGTTGTAGGTAAAGGTTATTACGGCGTTACCCGACACGGTGAACTTGCCGTCGGCGTCGAGAGCGGGGCTGGTAAATGTGATTAAATCGGTGGATATAGCTGCGGGCTCGCCCACGTTGTAAGTGGCGGTAAAGGTAAGTCCCGCCATGTCAAACGCGTCGCCTACCTTAAACGTGCCGCTCGGCGTGCCGGAAACAGCTACCGACACGACCTCGCGCGCCAGCACTTCTACGGTAACCGGCTTGCTCTTGCCTTGGTACTTGACGTTTACGACCGCCGCGAGATTGGGCTCGGAAAAATCATACTCGACTTGGTAATCGGTAATCACTTCCTTATCGCCGTTGTCGTACACGGCTTTTACCACCATACCGGTTTTGTCGAACGTCTCCCCTACATAATATGTCTTAGTGGTAGGCTGTTCGGCTATCTCTATGTCGGTGAGAATGCGACCGTCGGGCTTTTCAGTCCACTGCGCATACAGCTTTAAGTCGCCGGTTATAGTTTTGGCAAACGCATATTCGTTGGCGCCCGCCGTATCCGTGGTCCACTTGCTAAAGTCATACTTATCGCGCGTGGGATCCGTAGGCTTCTTTGCGGCGGTGTTTTGCTTAACCTTATCGGTACGGTAAACACCGTTATCCGGCGCACCGTCATAGTTATAGTAATATGTGACGGTGTAGGTCTTGTCCTTGTTGTCAAGTTGAACCTTAGAGCAAGCAAGAACGGTGCCGACGGTCATAGCCAAAACGGCAATAATAAATAATAACCCTATTTTCCTTCTCATCATTACCCCCAAATATGTGGCGATATACGCACTTTCGGTTGATATATTATATGATACTACTCAAATAATAGTTTGTCAATAGAAAATAAAAATTTTATGGCGCGCGATTAAATTCGAGCGCACTTGACAGCAAAATGACGCCGTGATATATTATAGTTATGAAGCTATTACCCAACAATACCGATTTAACCGATATGGATTGCCACATTCACAGCGCCTTCTCACCGGACGCAAAGGCTATCGGCGCGGACGAGCCGCAAAAGATAGCGGACGCCGTTAGGGCAAAGGGCTTGCGCGGTTTTATTGTGACCGATCACCTGGACGTCGGGCACTGGAACGGCTACGTCATTGACTTTGACAAATACTTTTCCGTTTGGAACAGGGTGCGCGAAAATAACCCCGATTTAACTATATATATAGGTTTGGAGGTTGGGTTCGAGCAAAAGTACGTAAAAGAGACGACAAAGCTTGTAAAGGACCTGCCGCTGGAATACGTGATAAACAGCGTGCACTACTGGGAGCACGAGGTGCCCATTCCCAAAGGCGTGCCGCCGTACCTGTCCTACCTGAAAGCGATACGGCAGTCGCTGGACGTGGACTATGGCTTTAACACGATAGGACATATCGGATTTTTACAGCGGTATATACATACACCCATGCTGTACGACGATTACCGCGGCATAATGGACGACATAATTAAAACCGCCGTGTCGCGCGGAATAAGGATAGAGGAAAACACCAACGAGCCGCTGCCCATAAAGCAGCCGCGCGAGGACTTTCTTACCGCATACAAAAAAGCCGGCGGAGTGCGGCCGGTGCTCGGCTCGGACGCCCACACCTCGGACAAAATAGCGCAACACTTCAAGGAAGCGAATGAACTGTTGGATAAAATATTCGTTTAAACTAAAAACAAGCCTTTCGGCTTGTTTTTTCCTTAATGCCGCGACAGCGGACTAACTATTAACTCTGAACTCTTAATTCTATTTTACTCCACGACAAAGATAAAAGCATACACGTCCTGGCCGCCGTCAAAGTCGTAAAATTCGAGGTCGGTCGTTGTTGTTATATGCTCTGCGATTTTTGCCGTAACACTTTCGTCTGCGGATTTGCCGCGCATGGCGATAATCACGGACTTGTCCGTCTTGTCTATCTTGTCCAAGAGCGCGCACGACGCCTTGACTATATCCGCGTCGCACGACAATAGAGCCTTGTCCGCAAAACCCAAAAAGTCGCCCTTTTTCACATCAAAGCCGCCCACGTGACTGTCGCGCACGGCGTATGTGATAAGCCCGGTCTCAACAGACTTAACCGCGTCCTCAAACGCCGCCTTGATTTTTTCCGTATTATCGGACGAGTAGTCCAGCATGGACATGGCAGAATAGCCTTCCGCAAGCGTTTTGCTGCCTATAACCACTATTTGGGATTTTTTGTAAAGCTCCGCCGCCTGCTTTGCGGTGAGAATGATATTGGCGTTGTTTGGCAGGACAAATATGACCTGCGCATTCACTTCGTCAAACGCGGAAATAAAGTCCTGCGCGGACGGGTTCATCGTCTGCTTGCCGTCCACAACGTAGTCGGCGCCCAAGGACTTAAACTGCTCTATAATGCCGTCGCCGTCGGCAACAACCACCGACGCGTATTTTTTTCGCTCCGTCTTTTTTTGCGATTGCCTTTTAAACCGATTGCGAACGACTGCGCCGGTGTGCTGAATGGACATGTTTTCCACCTTGACGGCTACAAACTCGCCTATCGTCAAGCAGTAAGAAAGCACCTTGTCAGGCTCGAACGTATGTACGTGCAGCTTAATCCTTGTGCCGGTCTTAAACGCGACAATCGAATCGCCGCCCATGCTCTCCAAATAATCTATAAGCGTCTGGACGTCAAACTTTTCCGCGTCGGTCTTGCTGTTTAACAGCTGAACGATAACCTCGGTGCAGTAGCCGAACTTCATCTCGCTGTTTTCGTGGAAGTTGCCGTCGTCCGCCGCAGCCGCCACCTCGCCGTGCGTGTGAGCATCCGTCGACTCCGCCGCCTCGCCGGACAGCGCCCTACTCATGCCCTCCAAAATGTACGCAAAGCCCGCGCCGCCGCTGTCTATGACTCCGGCGTCTTTCAGCACGGCAAGCAGCTCGGGCGTGCGGTCGAGCGACGCGTACAGCTCGTCTATAAACACCGCAAAATACGTTTCCAAACTTTTGTCATCGCCCACCCTGTCCGCGGCGGCAGTAGCCTCGCGCATGACGGTGAGTATAGTACCCTCGGTGGGTTGAACCACCGCGGAATACGCCTGATTTACTCCGGCGTTGAACGCGGTCTTTAATTGCTTTATCCCCGCCTGCTTTACGCCCTTAAAGCCCAGTCTGAGCCCCTCGAAAAATTGCGAAAGTATTACGCCGGAATTTCCGCGCGCGGCAAGAAGCATTCCTCGGGCAAGCGAATCCGCCACCTCGGAAATGTCAGGATTGCCGTACGGGATGACGGCAACGCCGCCCTCGATGGTGCGCGACATGTTTTCGCCGGTGTCGCCGTCCGGTATGGGAAAGACGTTAAGCTCGTTTACGGTTTGAGCGTTGTTACGCAGGTTAATCGCGCCGAACTTTACCATTTCGGCAAAGAGCGCGCCGTCGATATATTCCATAGCCATTTACTCACCTAAAGTCGCAAATTGATTGCCTAAGGCACACAGCGACACGGCCCCGGGACCTGCGGTAGCGCCTACGGTCGGACCTATGGGATTGATTATTATCTCCTTTGGATTGAGTCTCGCCTTGATAGCCTCCGCAAGATACTCCGCGTCATTATCGCAGTCGGCGTTAGCGATAAAAACAGTCTGCTCCTCTACCGGCACTCCGCCGACAGACTTAACGAGCATGTCGACGCACTCGTCGAGCGAGTTTTTTCTACCCTTGATCTTTTTTACCGCCTCGAGTTCCCCCGATCTGTTGATGATGATAGGCTTTATGCCAAACAGGTTGCCGAAGAATGCGGCCGTAGCCTTAACTCTGCCCGCGCGTTTAAAATACTCAAGCGACTCCACCGTGCAAAATTGCATGGCAAGCTTTACCGCCTTTTCAGCAGCCGCGGCTACATCCGCCGCCGAAGCGCCCGAGAGCGCAGCCTTAGCCGCCTCTATGGCAATCAAGCCCTCGCCGAGACATGAATTTAACGAATCTATGCAAATAACCCGCCTTCCGGGATATTTTTCCATAAGCTGTTTTGCAACCGCCTGACCGGCGTTGAACGAACCGGACATCTTCGACGAGAGCGCCACGTAAACCACGTCCATTCCCTGATCGAGATACTTGGAAAATACGCGCTCGAACTCGGCGGAACTAACCTGCTGAGTGATTATGCGCTTGCCGCCGCGCAGATCGTCATACAAAACCCTGACGGAAAACAAATCCCAATCTGTGGACGCCGGCACCTCTTTGCCGTCCCATACGACGCTCATCAGCGCATAGTCCATGTCATATCTTTCGCGCAGCTCCTTGCCGAGATCGGAACAGGAGTCTGTTATTACTTTTACTTTGTTCATTTTTATCCTCTGTTAACGTTCGGGAAAATCAATATCTCCCGACGAATTTGAAATAATATTTAATTAATTCCGCGCGCGATTATTTCCTCTTACCGCACGCGCCTTATATTCCGCCGCCGTTTACTCGCCTACAGCCGCGTACCGATCACCGAATGCATAAAGCGCAACCGTATCCGGTCCCGCCGAAGCGCCGATAATGGGACCTATGGCGTTGACGATAATCTCTTTGGGATTGACCTTGGCCTTCACCTGTGCTACAAGATAATCGGCGTCGTTTTGGCAGTCGGCATGAACGACAAACACGGTCTGCTCGGATACGGGATAGACCGAATCGTCAATCGATTTTGCGAGCATACTGACAAGCTCGTCCAGAGAGTTCTTTCTGCCCTTGACCTTTTTTACAGCTTCGTTTTCGCCGAGCTTATTGCTTATGAGAATGGGCTTTATGCCAAACAGATTGCCGAAAAACGCAGTTGTCGCCTTTACTCTGCCGGCACGCCTAAGATAAGTAAGCTCGCCCGGCGCGCAAAACTGCATGGAGTGTACCGCAACCTTTTCGGCATAGGCGGCAACCTCCTCCACGCCGGCGCCCTCCGCGGCCTTTTTTGCCGCCTCAATCACGACAAGCGCCTCGCCGCAGCACGAGTTTTTGGGGTCCACGCAAAGAACCTTTTGATTAGGATACTTGTCCGCCAAATTCTTGGCGACAACCTGACCCCTAAAAAACGAGCCGGACAGCGCCGAAGAGCACGACACATAAACTATGTCGTAGCCCTGTTCGAGATAGAGCGGGAATATCCTTTCAAACTCGGCGTCGGGCACCTGCGTCGTTGTAATCCTTGCGCCGCCGCGCATAGCGTCGTACAGCTCCTTTACGGTGTACAAGTCCCAGTCGCACGAGGCTTGCTTTTCCTTGCCGTCCCAAACGATATTCATGCGAGCGTAATCTATATCGTATTTATCACGTAATTCCTTGCCCAAATCCGCACAGGAATCGGTGATTACTTTAACTTTGTTCATGATGTTTTTCTCCTTTGGTAATAATACCATATGTGCATATTAGCATTTGTAATGTTTTTTGTCAAATAAACTAAGACAGTTCAGTCGTTGTTGTCTGATTTTTCGTCGTTTTTCTTAATTTCGTACCCGAAAATATCCACTTCGGGGTCCTTCGGCTTTTCGTCCGCTTGTTCGGTTTCCTTCTTTTTCTCGAGCAATTCTTTTTTGCCGAGGCGCATGGGGATTTTTTTAAGCACCGCGGCGGACAACACGCAAAATATAAAGTCGAGCGGGACAAGTATCAACACTGCTACAAGGTCAAAGAGGATATATCCGCCCCACATGTTAACCCACTCCGGCAGGCTTATATCCATGTTCACCGTCAATACGTTATTGGCAATCAAAAGCACTATGCCGATTGTAATGCCGTAATACGCAATAACGGCGGCGGCGCGCAAAACACCCGGCCGCACCTTGGCGTAATTAAGCTTTTCTATAAACACGCACATTATTCCGTACGGCGCAAACACAAGCACAAACATAAGCCACTTTACGGTAAGTCCGCTCATAAGAAACATCAAGCCTATGGAAGCAACAGCGCACAAGATGCCGTACGCCAAGCTCCCCCGCTTGCATGCCAAAAATATGCAAAATGCCGCTAAATATAACGGCATAAAGCTAAGCGGAAGATACGCCGTGGCGGCGCACATCATTACGGCAAGCGCGGTACAAACCGCCGCCGTTGTCAATTTTTTGGTCTGAACAGTCATCAGCAGCAACGAATGAGGTTGCACAAACAGTCGGTAAGACAGTACGCAAGACAGCACGAGGACAGGCAGTTGGACATGTCCTGCGGCTGACCGCCGTAATCGTTGTACGTGGGTTGAGGGGCGTCGTTTTGCTGTGCCTGTCTTTGCTGCGGACCGCTCATAGTAAGCGTTAGCTTTTCCAAGGACGAGCGGTATTTTGCGTTGTCGGGCTCTTCCCTAAGCGCCATTTCCAGCTGTGTCTTTGCATCGGTAAGCCACTCGCGCTTGTAAAAGATTATCGCCTGCATGTAGTGCCATTCGCCGTTGCGCTCCTTTATGGAATCCAGCATGTCCTGCGCCTCGTCGTACTTGCTCTGACGGATAAGCTCGTCCACAATGCCGAAGTTGGCGGGACCGTTGTTGGTTACGGTGTCGCGGCTGAGGTCGGAGGAAATAAGCGCCCACGCCTCTTCAAGCTCCTGAAGCTTGCGTGCGCCCTCGTTGCCCTCTGCGCCCGAGCGAAACCGCTGCTCGCCGTAAAGGTCATGCAGTTCTTTGTATCTGGCTTTTATAAGCTCGGGGTCGGCTTCACGCTCCACCCCCAAAACCTTGTATGGATCTTTCATAAATAACTCCTTAGAAGCTCTGCATAAATCTTGTGCGGAGCGTCTCCTTAAACGCGCGGATTTTTGAGCTTCTTTTCCGATTGCAGCAGCTCGTTGACCTTGGCAGGCAAACCGAAAAACACTATGTTCCTAAGCAGTGTGTAGCTCTGCGAAAACCTAAGCCCGTTAAAGCAGTCACGGGTGCGCGTTAATATGCCGTTAAAGCAAAACGAAAGTTCGTCCTTGTGCAAAGCAATAAAGCTTTTTCTGTCCGTAAACCCTCCGAACGCCGCCAAAAACGGATTGTAACGCTTATGCTTAAAGTCCTCCGTTATGTCGTCAAGCGCGTCGGCTAGATAAACAAACTTGCCTATATTATAGCATAATCCTTTAAGATTGTCATCTGTTTGCACGCCCAAAATCAATTCGGGAAGGGTCTTTAGCAGCGTGGCAAACGGATCGGCGGCGCGGTCTATGCTTGCTACTTGCGATTTTTCCACTTTTCGCTGTTGACTATACGCCTTTTCCATAGCGGCATAAATCTCGGGATACGCCCTTTTTGCCGCGCGAAACGGCTTGCGCAAGGCGCGCCGTACTATTCTGTATTTTACTCCGTCCCCGTCAATCACACCGTCGTCCGCCTTTTGGTATGACAGCAATATGTTGGCGGCGGCAAGCTTTTCCAAGAGCGGATTGGGCTGTAAGATTGCCTTCTTTTTGGGGTTTAATATGCAGCCGTGCTCCTCTATGACTACGTTTTGCGCCGCGTAGTCGTGCAGCAACGCCGAAAAAAACGCAAAGTCATAGTTGGTGGTAAACCGCGGCAGGTTGCCGTACAGCACACCCGTCTGACAGCACATTCCGCAATAGAACGCCCTATACAGCACATAGTCGCCGACCTTAAGCGCCGATTTGTCGGGAACAACATAACCGTACATCAGATGCGCACAAACCCTATTTTTTTGTAAACTTTTTCCAGCGTTTTGCGCGCAAGGTACGCAGCCTTGCTTGCGCCCGATTTCATAAGCTCGCAAAGCGCATTGTCGTCGCTTCTAAGCTTTTCGTACTTTTCGCGTATGGGGCGCAACGCCTCTACCGTCGCCTCACCCACGCGCGTTTTAAACTCGGCGTAAGATGAATGCTCGAATTCCTTCTCCGCCTGCTCCACGGTTATATCGTTAACAGCGGCGTAAATCGTAAGAAGGTTTGTTATGCCCGGCTTGTCCTCGCTTGCCTTAACACAGGTGTCGCAGTCGGTGACGGCGCGCTTAAACTTGCGCATAATCACGTCCGGCGTGTCCAGCAAAAACACTGTGCCGTCGCCCTCGCCCTCGCTTTTGCCCATCTTGGCGGTGGGATCGGAAAGCGAATATATGCGCGCGCCGTATGTGGGCACCTTGCCTACGGGCACGGTAAACGTCGGGCTATAACGGTTGTTAAACCTGTTGGCTATAGTGCGGCAAAGCTCCACGTGCTGAAGCTGATCCTCACCTACCGGCACTATATCCGCCTGATACAGCAATATGTCCGCCGCCATAAGCACCGGATAGTCAAACAACCCTACGTTGATATTGTCCGGCGCCTTTTTGCTCTTGTCCTTAAACTGCGTCATGCGGCTGGCCTCGCCGAACATGGTGTAGTTGTTGAGTAGCCAGCTAAGCTCCGCGTGCGCAGGCACGTGCGACTGCAAAAACAGTATGTCGCGCTCGGTGTCTATGCCCACCGCGATTAAAAGCGCAAAAAGCCGCTTGCAGTTTTCGCGCAGATCCTTGGGCTCTATTGCGACCGTAATCGCGTGGAGATCGGCAACGGCAAACAGCGCGTCTGCGGCCTTGCCCATGTCCCCCCAGTACTTCATAGCGCCCAAGTAGTTGCCGAGCGTGGGATTGCCGGATGGCTTTATGGCGGAAAATACGCGCTTGCGCTTTTCCGCATTTTGCTGTACATTCTGTTCGTTCATGATATTTACTTTTTGTTTATAACCTGTTCGATTAGATACGGAATAATGTCGCTCGGCGGCACCGGCGGCGTCGCATTCGGCTTTAGCGTGAGAATACTTTTCAGCCGTTCGGGCGGCGCGCATGCGGTTAGCTCTTCCATATTGTCAAAAAGCTTAACTTGATCGGACGGAAGCCTCTCTCCGAGCGCGGTCATGACCTCCGCCGCCGTCATGTACGGATCGGCAACCGACACCACCACCGTGGGGCGCACAAACTCCCGTGCATTTGCCGATGCGCATGCGTAAGCGGTGCAGGCGTCCACAAGATAACCGTACTCGTCAAACATGTACTCGATTGCGTTTTGCGCGTCCTCGCCGTCTATCACGTCGCCGGCAAAGACGTTGTGCAAAACATTCACCTCGCCCTCCGTCACTGAGAATCTGCCTTTATCGGCAAGACCATTCATGCGAGATGCGGTGAGGGCGGTGTCGTTTCCGCTCAAATCGAATATAAGCCGTTCTATGTCGTATAAGCACACGTCGGTCGCGGCGGTTATGTCAAACACGCCCGAGTTGATAAAATCGGCAAACTCGCGGCTGCTCACCGTAACCAGTTTGTTGATGGGAAGCCCCATTTTGTATGCGTAATAGCCTGCGATAACTCCGCCCAAGTCGTCTGACGGAAGTACAAAATCTATCTTGGCGCCCAGCTTTATTTCGTCGGAGTTTACAAGGTCGCAGTACGCCGAAAAAAAGTATGCTGTTTGCGGCGCTATTACGGCGATATTCGCGCCGTCCGCCGCAGACAGTTTAATATTATTCTCCTTAAGCGCGGCAGTTAAACCGCTATCGAAATGGCACGCTTTAACTTCGGCGCGGACTTTGTCGCCGTCAGCTGAAACGCCCACAACGGCAGTCTCGCTTTTTGCCGCACTAAGCTCTCGGCGAACAAGCTCGCTCGTTGCACCGTGCGGATAAAACACGCACAGTCTTATGTCCTTGCCCTGCGCATTTTCTATATGCTGCACGGCTGCCGCGCCCAATTCGCCCGAGGACGATATAATTAGGGTTTTGTAAGTCTCACCCTTTGCCGCTTTGGCACGCTCTATCAGCCCGGGCAGGACGGACAACGCCATATCCTTTGAAGAACAGGACTTGCCGTGCCACAGCTCTAAGAAAAATGCGTTGTCGTCAATCTTGACGGTGGGCGCCGGGTCGAAATCCTCGAACACCTTGTCCGCAATGCCGCCGACGTCAAAGTCGAAAAACGCGCGCAACGCCCTATCGACACGGGCGGCGTAATCGAGACCGAGCATATCCGCATAATCAAGCTTGGGCAGCTGCTCGGGGACATACAGTCCGCCGTCAGCCGCATAGCAATCCAAAACAGCCGACGCGCTGTCAACGATAGCCGACGCGCCTCGTGTGGAAATATAATTAGGCATTGATAAGCTTAAACTTGTTCATGTAGTTAGGCAGCTTATTGGTAGAAACAGTGGCGGTAAAATCGGTTTCGGCAAACTTTTCCATGGTGTCGAAAACGGGTTTAAGCCCTTCGGCGTCCACCGTAAGAAGCCTGGAAAGCCCGTCGATAAACACAGCCTGAATATCGAAGTTGGTGGCGAGCATGCCCTTGATAAAGCCGCTGAGCTCGT
>JAFLVH010000020.1 GCA_022508365.1 Clostridiales bacterium
AGATCGAAAAAATGACCGTTCTCGAGCTTAACGACCTCGTTAAGAAGATCGAGGAGAAGTTTGGCGTATCGGCTGCGGCTATGGCTGTTGCCGCGCCCGCAGCAGGCGCCGCCGCTCCGGCAGCGGAAGAGCAGACCGAGTTCAACGTTATCCTCAAGGATGTCGGTCCCAACAAGATTCAGGTTATCAAGGTTGTGCGCGAGCTTACCTCGCTCGGCCTCGGCGAAGCGAAAGCGCTTGTCGACAACGCACCTTCCACCGTCAAAGAGAACGTCGGCAAAGCCGAAGCGGAAGAGATCAAAAAGAAGTTCGCCGATGTCGGCGCAACCGTCGAGCTCAAATAATTTTCCGTTCTTTTCACCAAAACAAAAATTCGCCCGTACAAAAATGTGCGGGCGTTTTTTGTAATTAAGAATTAAGAATGTGGGCGCTGACGCCCATTAAGGTAGAGATTCTTCTGACGCTCAGAATAACCTGCGGTTGCTTCATAGGACAAACGAGCTGTTAGAATATTGTTGTTATCAAGTAAACGGTTAAAAGTAATGGTAAAAGAAATTATTATTGTGCGGACTGTTTTGTCATTCTAAACAAGCGCGTTAGCGCGCAGTGAAGAATCTTATCATTAATGCAGCGAAGCGGTCAATCATTCCACATTTTTAATTTTGCATCGGTGCAAACTGTGCTTTGTACAGCGAAGCATAGGCGCCGTTCTTTTTTAGGAGCTCATCGTGCTTGCCGCGCTCTACGATACGGCCGCTATCCATAACGAGGATTATGTCCGCATTGACTATTGTAGACAGGCGGTGGGCGACCACAAAGCCTGTTTTTTTACTGCCGTTTTCGGGGCGGAGAAGTCTATCGAACGCCGCCTGTACGCGCTTTTCCGTGCGCGTGTCTATGTTGCTTGTAGCCTCGTCCAGTATCAGCATCGGCGGATCTACAAGCATTATCCGCGCGATATTGATAAGCTGTTTCTGTCCCTGCGAAATGCCGTCGCCGTCGTCGATGACGGTGTTGTAGCCGTCCGCCATGCGCTCGATAAACCCGTCTATATGCGCGGCGCGCGCGGCGGCGCGGACTTCCTCGTCGGTGGCGTCGGGCTTGCCGTAAGCAATGTTATCTCGCACCGTGCCCTTGAATATCCAGCTGTCCTGAAGCACCATGCCAAAGTTTTTGCGCACGCTGCTGCGGCTGAAGCTTTCCGCGTCCTCGCCGTCAAATAGTATCTTGCCGCTGTTCGGGTCGTAAAAGCGCATGAGCAAATTTATTAGTGTGGTTTTTCCGCAGCCCGTGCGTCCGACGATTGCGACAAGCGTCCCTTGCGGCACCTCTATATTCATGTCTTGAATAAGTGGACGCTCCGGGTTATACGAAAAGTCAAGGTGTTCGATCGCTATGTTTCCGTTGGACACAAGAGCTTGCCCGTCGTCGTTTTGCGGCTTAACTTCGGTGAGATCGAGTATGCGTTTTGCGCTAGCAAGCGAGGTCTGAAACTCGGTTATTACGCCCGTAATTTCGTTGAGCGGACGAGCAAACTGGTTGGCATATAGCAACAGCTGCGTTATGCCGCCGACGGTTACTTTGCCGTCTATGGCGAACACCGTGCCCATAACTGCCGCAACCGCGTACACAAGCGAATTTATAAGCCGCGTGGACGGATTGACAAGCGAGGAAAAGAAGGTCGCTTTAAAGCCGCAACGCTTTAGGTTTTGGTTGGTTTCGTCAAAGTCCTTTTCTGCGCGCTCGCTGTATCCGTATGCGGCTACGATATTGCGGTTGCGTACGGTTTCCTCCGTGCGCGAGTACAGCTCGCCGCGCACCGCCGTTTGCTCGGTAAAATGCTTGTGCGTGCCCCGTGCCACAAAGTACGATACAAGCAACGACAGGGGGGTGAGCGCCGCAACGGCAAGCGCTATCCACGGGCTTATGCGAATCATAAAAACAAGCGTGCCTATTATAGTAACAATGCCTGTAAAAATCTGCGTCGCGCCCTGGACTATTCCGTCCGCTATCTGGTCGGCGTCCACCGATATGCGCGAGGTTATGTCGCCGGGGGATTTACTGTCCACGTACGATATAGGCGCGTCGGTCAGTGCGGAAAAGCCGGCCTTCCGCGCGCTTGCCACCGCGAGGTGAGCGGCGCGCTGTGCCAAAAGATTCATAAGCCATTGGAACAGCATGACGGCGGCGATAAGCCCGGCAAGAATGCAAAGATATATGCCCAGCCGCTTAAAGTTGACGTCGCTGACCCCCACGATGCAGTCCACCGCGTCGCCTATTATGACCGGGGTAAACAGCATGGCGACCGCCGTCACCACCGCGCACAAAAACGCGAGGGCAAGCAACCACTTGTGCGGTCCGAGGTATTTCATGAGCCTACGAACGGTAGACTGTTTTTTTGCTTTGCTGTTTTTCATAGACTAACTTTGCGACGCGCAGAATTCCGCGTACAGGGGGCAGGAGGATTTAAGCCGATCGTGGGTGCCGACGCCGACGATTTTTCCGCCGTCGAGCACGATTATATTATCGCAGGTGGACACCGCGCTTATCCTTTGCGACACGAATATTTTTGCGCCGTCCACATTTTTTACGGCGTTTATAAAGTCGCGTTCGGTGCGGTAGTCGAGCGCGGAAGTGACGTCGTCAAACAGATATAAAATGTTGTCGCGGCATAGCGACCTTGCAATTGACACGCGCTGCTTTTGACCGCCCGACAGGTTTTTTCCGTCGTTTTCTATTACGCCGTCCAAGCCGATTGATTGAACAAGCTCGTTCGCTTGCGCTATTGAAAGCGCGCTTATAAGCCTCTCGTCCGTCGCGTTTTCGTCGGCTATGCGAAGGTTTTTGGATAAAGTGCCGCGTATTAAAGCGGCGCGTTGCGGCACATAGCCCATTACTTTTCTGACGGCGGATATATCGTAAGAAGAGAGCGGTTTGCCGCAGAAATATATGTCGCCCTTTTGCGGGGTGTAAAACTTTTCGGCAAGGTTTATTATTGTTGACTTGCCGCTGCCGGTGCCGCCGATTATGCCGAGCGTTTGATTCTTTTTGAGTGTAAACGAAATGTCGCGAACGTCATAGTCGCCGTCGTACGCGAAGCAAACGCCGTCAAAGCGCAGCACCTCGTCGCAGTCCTCGATTACGGTATCCGTACCGTTTTCGGGTAGGGGCGCGTCCAGTATCTCGTTGACGCGCGCCGCGCATGCGGACGAACGTGTGAACACCGAAAATACGTTACCTATATTGACTATTACAAAAAACGCCTGTTGCAGGTAGTTGATGAGTGCTACGGTTTCGCCCTGCGTCAGCGTGCCTATGTTTACCTTGACGCCGCCGAACCACAGCACCGCGATTATAGCGAGGTTGACCACCGCAAATGTCAGGGGGGTGAGAAGAGCGGATATCCTTGCCGCGCCGATATTGGTCTTTGCGGTTTCGTTCGCCACGCCGTTAAATTCCGCCTTGGTGTCCGCCTGCTTGGAAAAAGCGCGAATGACCCTTGATCCCGTTATGCTCTGCGAGGTGGTGCGGCTAATCTCGTCCAGGTTTTTTTGCGCTTTTTTTACGCGCGGCATGGTTAGTCGCAGCACCAGATAGATGGTGGAGGCAAGTATCACCGTCATCGTGAGGAACATGAGCGAAAGAACGGGGTCTATAATCATGCTCATGACAAACGCGCCTATTACGACAAACGGCATGCGCAGCACCAACCGCAAAAACATATTCAGCGCGTTTTGGCAAGCGATGACGTCGCCGGTGACACGCGTCACAAGCGAGGCGCCGCCTATAGCGTCGGTGTCGGAGACGGACAGCTTGTTTATCTTTTTAAAGGTGGCGTCCCTCAGCCTTGTGCCGAAGCCTATTCCCACCTTGGCTGCAAGGAACTGACCCGTTACTGAAATCAAAAAGCCGAGCACTGCTAGCACGCCTATAATAATGCAATATTTTATAACGTACGATTTGTCGCCGCTTTTTATGCCTACGTCGATTACGCTCGCGATAATCATCGGAACCGCAAGCTCGAATATAGCCTCTATAAGCTTACAGATGGGCGCGGCTATCGCCAAAGGTATATGTCCTTTTAAAAACCGTACAAGCTTAAACATACCGTAACCATTATATATAGTATTCCCGATTATGTCAAGCAGTGCGGAATGACGGTGTACTTGCTTGACATATCGCAAATCTTGTCGTATAATAAAAGTGTAGTAGGTAAAATACGCGTTGACATAAAAGTGAGCGCGTTTGTTACCAAAAAAGGTAGTTTCGGTTTGAACGTATTTGCAAGTGTTTTATCTTTAATAGCCGGCTTGGGCGTGCTCATGATCGGCATGAAAATGCTCAGCGAGGGCTTGGAAAAAAGCGCCGGCAAGGGCATGCGCAAGATGCTGGGCAAAATCAGCAACAACAGGTTTGCCGGCATCGGCGTTGGCGCCGTTGTCACCGTTCTCGATAACTCCTCGGCGGCTACCACCGTCATGGTAATCGGTTTTGTCAACGCCGGGCTTATGACGCTGTTTCAGGCTACGTCCATAATAATGGGCGCTAATATCGGCACTACGCTAACCGGCGTTATCATAGCGCTGTCCGGCTTCGATATAGGCGCGTACATGGCTATACTCGCGTTTATCGGCGTCGCCATGATGATGTTCTGCAAGAACGACACGGCAAAAAAGATAGGCTACGCTATTGCAGGTCTCGGGCTTATGTATGTAGGTCTGTCGTTTATGAGCGGCGCGCTTAAGGGCTCCGAGGTGCTGACACAGGCGCTGCAGGACACCTTTGTCGCGGTTGACTTTCCGCTGCTGCTCATACTGATAGGCATTGTGTTTACGGCGCTGTTTCAGTCGTCCACCGCAATGACCGCTTTGGTGGTGACAATGGCTGCGCCCTCGGCATTTCCTCCGTACGTTTCCATCATACCCATGCAGAGTGCGCTGTTTATCATCCTCGGCACCAACATAGGCACTTGTATAACCGCAATTATCGCGTCCTTCGGCGCCAGCACCAACGCAAAGCGCACGGCTGTAATCCACCTGCTGTTCAACGCGATAGGCACTATATTGTTCGCGACGATTATATGGATTTTTAAGGACGGCGTGGTGTGGCTGTTCAATCAGATGACAAGTCACACGCAAATGCAGGTTGCGCTTTTCCACGTGTTCTTTAACGTGATAACCACGCTTCTGCTTACGCCGTTTATAAAACCTTTGACCTTGCTTGCGACCTCGCTTGTCAAGGAAAGGCGGGGCGGAGACGACGAAGCGCCGCACATGTACTTTATTGACGACAGGTTTTTGCAGACGCCGCCCATCGCCGTCGCGCAGGTAAAGCGCGAGGTGGACAACATGGCGGCTATGGCAAAGACCAACCTAAAGCGCGCAATGATAGCCGTGTTCACCCTGGACCTAGGTGACCGCGAAAAGGTGGAGCGTGACGAGCACCGTATCAACTATATAAACAAGGGCGTAAGCAAGTATCTTATAAAGCTTTCGTCGCTGCAGCTTTTGCGCTCGGACGAAAAGTTTGTCGGTTCCCTCCACCACGTGGTAAGCGACATAGAGCGCATTGCCGACCACGCCGAAAACTTTATGGAGATTGCCACCGCCATGAAGGAAAACGACTGCAAGTTTACGCAGGACGCGATGGACGAGTTAGAGGACATGTACGACAAGGTGATGGCAATGTTTGACGAGTCCATGTACATATTTGCCAACAACGCTGTGGATAGGCTAAAGGGCTTTTCCGAGCGCGAGCAGGAGGTGGACATGACAAAGCGCCTGCTCGGCAACAATCATATAGCTCGGCTTAACGCGGGCGGTTGCTCGGTGGAAAGCGGCACGTACTTCTATTCGATTATCAGCGCGCTCGAGCGTATTGCCGACCACCTAACCAACATAGCGTTTTCCATAAAATCGCCGTCCGGCTCTCAGCGCGAGGCGATGGAAAAGATAGCGGACGAGCAAAAACGCCGCACGCGCGAAAAACGCCACAGCGGAAAGACATTGATTGACGCCCACGAGGATCAAAAGGATACTAATAAAGATAATACAGACCAAAAAGGAGAGACAGATGATTTACGTATTGGGGAGCATTAATCACGACATTTCCATCGAACTGGAACGTATGCCCAAAAAGGGCGAAACCACGCTTGCCGACGGCTGCCATATGGGGCTTGGCGGAAAGGGCGCCAACCAGGCCGTTGCCATTGCCAAGCTTGCGAGAAAGTACGACGACGGGCGAAAGGCCGTTCAGCTTATAGGTAAGGTGGGCAACGACACAATCGGCACAGAGCTCAAAGCCAAGCTGGAAAGCTACGGCGTGGGCGTTGATTACGTCGGCCAGGCCAACAGGACGACGGGCACATCCGTTGTTGCCATTACCGGCAAGGACAACCGCATAATGACGTATGGCGGCGCCAATATCAGCATAAGTAAGTCCGACGTGGACGAAGCTCTTATGAACGCCCAAAGCACGGACGCATTGCTCTGCCAAATGGAAGTGCCTTTGTATATTGTAGCGTATGCCTTGGCACAGGCGCGTATGAGAGGCATGACCACAATACTCAATCCCGCGCCCGCGGTTGAACTGCCCGAGGATATGTATTACAATGTAGATGTTATCGTCCCCAACGAAACGGAAACAAAAAGACTGACCGGAATAAACCCCAAGGACTGGGACTTACAGCTTGCGGCGATGAAGGAATTCCACCGCCGCGGCGTGCGGTACGTCGCGCTCACACTGGGCGCTAACGGCTGCGCCATTTCCGACAACGGAAAGCTCGTTTCGCACATACCGGCAAGAAAGGTGAAGGTCTTAGACACGACGGGCGCAGGCGACACGTTTGTCGGAGCGCTGGCGCTAACTTATCCGCACGTCGGCATGTACTCGTTTGAAGAAGCGTGCATATTTGCAACGCGCGCGGCGTCGTTTACGGTGTCACGCTACGGCGCGGCGGAAAGCATCCCCACGTTTGACGAAGTATGTGAACTGTATAATACAACAATCGATGCATAACAAAAAATCGGGCGGAAGCCCGATTTTTTTCAATTCGGAATTAGTAATCGGATAATAGATAATAGATAAGAAATAATAAATAATAATAAAAGCGGCGAAGATATTAAACGCTAAATTCTTATCTATTATCTTTTATTTTAGGCGCGACAGCGCCGCTTTAGCTCTTCCCCGCGTCGGACGTGTCGTCGTCCGGGTCGATCATTCGGTAGTTATTGTTGGTGGGGCGAGTACGCTGACTTGCCGGCTTTTTGCAGTTGCTCTTTTTTGCGGTGGACTTAGGAAACACTTCCTTTTTTACAACCTCGTCCGCGCCGAGCTCGCTGTCCGCACTCTTTGCTTTGCTGCCTGTCAGACGCTTCCACGCCGATTTGATCTTGCCTTTGATATCCATAAAAAATCTCCGTCTATAATAATAGTACGGAGATAGTATGTGCAAGTAATATTTTGTTATGCGCTGTTTTACGCGAAGATAGTCAGTATAAGCAACCAAGCGAGGCCGTAGTAGGTGACTACCGCGACAAGGTCGTTGATTGTTGTAATCAGCGGTCCGGACGCGACAGCCGGGTCTATCTTTATCTTTTTAAAGAACAGCGGGATTAACGTTCCGAACATGCTTGACAGCGTCATCGCTATAAACAGCGCAATGCCTACGCAGCCGGACATCAAAAACGCCTGGGATGCGGCAACTGCGGAGGTGAGCAGTATGAACACGCCCGCAACAACAAAGGCGAGCGAGCCCAATATTGTGCCGTTAACCATACCGACGCGCAGCTCCTTGAATATAAGCCGCAATACTCGCTTGCCCTTTAGCTGTTCGTCACTGAGTACGCGGATCGTCACGGCAAGGCTTTGCGTGCCGCCGTTACCCGACATATCGAGCACCAACGACTGAAAGCTTACTATTGCCGGCAAAGCGATTATTACGTGGTTGAATAACCCTATCACGGTGGATACGCCCAGTCCCAAAAAGAACAGCGCCAATAGCCACGGAATGCGCTTTTTTATCGAGCGGGGGAGCGATTCCGCCAGGTCCTCCTCGGCGGTAAGACCTGCGAGCTTTGCGTAGTCTTCGCCCAGCTGATCGTCAACCGCTTCAACAAGGTCGGTGGAGGTAATTACGCCCAGCACTTCTTTTTTTGCGCCGAGGACGGGAATTGAATCCTCGCCGTAGTCCTTTAGCCGTTCGATGCATTCCTCTATGCTCTCGGTGGCGGTGACGTACGGATAGGAGGTCATTATAATATCGGATAGCGCAGCGTCATGCCTTGCTACAATAAGGTCGCGCAATATTATGGCGCCGCAATATTCGCCGTTTTCGTTTTCCACATAAATGGTGGATACGTTGTCGTTGTCGGCGGCCTGATCTATCATTGTCTTCATGGCCTGTTTGATAGTCATGCCTTCCTTGACGATGATAAAGTTGGTCGTCATGCGCGAGCCCACTTGGTCGTCGTCGTACGAGCTTATTAGGTTGATGTCCTCGACAGCCTCGTCGTCCATCAACTCTATAATCTCGCTACGCGTGTCCTCGTTCAGCTCGTCCAGTAGATCGACAGCGTCGTCCGCGTCCATGGACTCTATGATGTCCGCGGCGCGCTCGGCGTCCATCTTTTCGATATATTCCTCGGCGTTGTCGAGATAGCTGAATATATCGGAAATTACATTGGGCGGCAATACGTGCGAAAGCCGTTTTCTCGCGCGTTCGCTAAGCACCGGAAATACGTCGGCTATATCCGCTTCGTGATAGTCGCTTAACGCCTCTACAAGCGCTTCGTCGGTTATATCGCTTTCGCAAAGGTCATACAGCCCTTGCAGCAGCTCTGACAATTCTTCGTCCACGTTTGCCACCTCCTTCAACTATATTATATAATATAATCGGATTTTTCGCAACCGTATTTCCGTCATTTTCGCATTTTAAATTGCAGGTGATTTTTTCCGATTTTGCGGCATAGTATAAAACCATGAAAGACGAAAAAGTAATTCCTCAAACAAAGTTCACTTCCCATTCCGTCAACATGACCGATAGAAAAAAAGCGGTTATGACGGGCGTCGCCAAGGTGGACGGCGCAACCGATACGGAAATAGAGCTTACCACGGCTCTAGGCAGGCTGCTCGTCACAGGCACAGGGCTTAAAATCGCCAAGTACGATGACACCGACGGCAATCTCACTTTGCTCGGCAATATCGACAGCATTAAGTACGCCGCCGCAAAAGCGCCGCTTCTTAAACGGATTTTTAAATGAGCGAAACATACGCGTTTTTATTCTGTTTGGGGCTGGGTATTGTCTCTCGCTTTTTGTATATGGGCATGACATTACTCGCTAAACGCACGGACATACTGCCTGTTACGGTCGTCCTTGACACGCTTACCGTTTGCCTTGTAGGCGGCGCGTTTACGCTGTATATTATATTTACAGGCAGCGTGCTCGCTCCGTATATGTTTGCCGCGTTGTTTTCCGGTTACTTTTTAACCTACAAGCTGACAAGCGGCACACGCTCCGACAGACCAAAGAAAAAGAAAAAAGCCGAAAAGTAATATTGTTAAGCCGCGTTTTTACGCGGCTTTTTTAATATGAAATTTTTTCAAAAAATAATTGATTTTTATTCCATAAAGTTGTAGAATATAAAGGCACTGTACAATACAGTGCATTTATATTTTTGTTGTAACGAGGAATTTATGGACATCAAAAAACAACTTGCCGAGGAATTCGGACTCAAAGAAGAGCATTGCTCCAACATTGTCGACCTTTTGGATCAGGGCGACACCGTTCCGTTTATCGCGCGCTACCGCAAGGAGATGCACGGCGCGACGGACGACCAGGTCATACGCGAGCTGTCCGACCGCTACGAGTACCTTAAGGGACTGGAAAAGCGCAAGGAGGAGATACAGGCTTCCATAGAGTCGCAGGGCAAGTGGACGGACGAGCTGGCTTCTTCGCTGTCCGCAGCGAAGACGCTTACCGAGGCGGAGGATATTTACCGTCCGTACAAGCAGAAGAAAAAGACGCGCGCGTCCGTCGCCATTGCGAGAGGCCTTGAGCCGCTTGCCGATATAATCGAGGCGCAAGAGCTTGCTTCCTATGACGAAAATGAGCTGACCGCGCCGTACATAGACGCGGAAAAGGAAGTGCCGGACAGCAAGGCGGCTATCGACGGCGCGTGCGACATAATAGCGGAGCGCATATCCGACGACGCGGCTATCCGCAAAACTTTGCGTGAGGCGGCGCTTGCTTCCGGCAGGCTTACAGCCGCGTTTGACGAGGGTTGCACGGACGACGAAAAGAAAAAGATTTACGAGACCTACTTCAAGTTTGACGAGGCGGTCGCCACCGTTCCCAGTCACCGCGTGCTTGCAGTCACCCGTGGCGAGAAGGAAGGATGCCTAAAGGTTGCCGTGACGGTGGACGAGGTCGCGGCGCTTAACGCGATTGCCGCCGCCAAAAAGAAGTCGTCCGCGTTTGACGCGCTGATAGACAGGACTATTGAGGACAGCTACAAGCGGCTTATCGCGCCCAGCATAGAGCGCGAGGTGCGCGCCGAGTTGTTTGATAGAGCTTCCGAGCAGGCGATAAAGACTTTTGAGCGCAATCTTAAGCCGCTTTTATTACAGCCGCCGCTCAAGGGTAAGGTGATATTAGGGCTTGACCCCGCGTACCGCACCGGCTGCAAAATAGCGGTCATAGACGCGTCGGGCAAGTTCCTTGACAGTGCGGTCATATATCCCACGCCGCCGCAAAAAAAGATTGAGCAGGCCAAAGAGATATTAAAACAATTAATCGACAAATACAAGGTGGATTGCATTTCCATAGGCAACGGCACGGCTTCCAAGGAATCGGAGATTTTTGTCGCCGAGCTCATAAAGGAGCTTGACCGTCCCGTGCAGTACGCGGTGGTGTCCGAGTCAGGCGCGTCCGTGTACAGCGGCAGCAAGCTGGGCGCGGAGGAATTCCCCGAGCTCGACCTCACCATTCGCAGCGCGATTTCCATTGCAAGGCGACTGCTCGATCCGCTTGCCGAGCTTATCAAGGTGGACGTGCGTTCATTGGGCGTCGGGCAGTATCAGCACGACATGCCGCAAAAGCGGCTTACCTCGTCGCTGGAGGCGGCGGTAGAGGACTGCGTAAACAGCGTCGGCGTTGATCTTAACACCGCGTCGCACACTCTTCTTTCCTACGTGTCGGGGCTTAACGCCGCCACCGCAAAGAACATAGTGGAATATCGCTCCAACAGAAAATTTGCCTCGCGCAAGCAACTATTAGAGGTGCCCAAGTTGGGCGCAAAGGCGTTTGAGCAGTGCGCGGGCTTCCTTCGCATCACGGACGGCGAGAACGTTTTGGACAACACAGCCGTTCACCCCGAGTCATATGACGCGGCGGACAAGCTCCTTAAAAAGTTCGGCTATAGCAACGATGACGTGGCGGCGTTCAAACTGGACGATTTGCCCAAGAAGGTAGCAGACGCCGGCGAGGAACAGGTTGCCGCCGAGATTGGCGTAGGCGTGCCCACGCTTAACGATATAGTTTCCGAGCTGATTAAACCCGGACGCGACGTGCGCGACGAATTGCCTCCGCCCATACTGCGCTCCGACCTCATGGATTTAAACGACCTTAAAGAGGGCATGCAGATTTTGGGCGTTGTGCGCAACGTAACCGACTTCGGCGCGTTTGTGGACATTTCTGTACATCAGGACGGATTGTTGCACATCTCCGAGATATCGGACGGCTTTGTGCGCCATCCCTCGGACGTGCTCAAGGTGGGTGACAAGGTTAACGTTTGGGTGCTGTCCGTGGACCGCGAAAAGCACCGCATTGCGCTCACCATGCTCGACCCCTCCACAAGAGAACAGCGCAAGGCCGATTACGATAGGCAAAAGCAGGAACGCGCCGAGCAAAAGGCGGAGCGTGCCAAAAAGCATCAAGAGTACTTGGAGCGTCAGGCGGAGCGCGAAAAGAAGCACCAGGAATACTTGGAGCGTCAAGCTCGCCGCGAGGCGCGTGCCGCCGAGGGCGGCAGTGGCAACAGGGGCGAACGCAGGTTTGACCGTAACGGCGAAAGACGGCAGGGCGGCTACCGCGACCGCACGGAAGAACGCACTCCGTCCACCGAGCACATGACAATGGAAGAAAAGCTCGCAGCGCTTGCAAATAAGTTTAATCGTAAATAGAAAAATGGTAAACAATAATAACAACAAAAAAATCAAAATAAGCCGTAGCACTATAATTTGGGGAGTTTGCTCTGTCTTGTCCATTGCGGCTTACGTGGGGTTTTTGGCTTATTGCATTATCGAAACGCAAAAAGACCCATCGATTTTGGTGGTATCGCTGATTCCGCTTTTGATGACAGTGTTGTTGGTAATCGCTTCTATATATTATTTTGTAGTTGGCTTGATAACGGATTTTCCGCATAAAAAAGAACACAAAATCGACACCGTGGAAAGTCTTTCGCTTAATCCCACAGACGTTACGATTTCCGTCAGTTCTCCGCATAACAATTGATTTTAAAATAATGACAGGCTCCCTTGTCTATATGGCAGGGGAGTTTTGTTCTTATTGTAAGTGAAAAGATGAGATTCTTCGCTTCGCTCAGAATAACCTGCGGTTGCTGCGTAGGACAAAACCGGGTGGGTTAACTGTTAAAGCTTGTTTTGTCATTCTGAACAATCACGTAAGCGCGCCGTGAAGAATCTCAACCTTATTTACATTCTGCATTCTTAATTCTGAATTTTACTTATTGTCTTTTCCGACATAATGTGCTACAATTAATCAAACGTTATTTTTTACAGGTTGGAAAAACAATGAGTAGCAAGTATATTCTTTCGCTCGACCAGGGCACAACTTCCTCGCGCGCGATAATATTCGACGAAAACGGCAAAATACGTTCGAGCGCGCAAGCGGAGTACGCGCAGATATATCCGCAAGAAGGCTGGGTGGAGCACGACCCTATCGAGATATATTCGTCCATAGCCGCGGTGGCGTCCGAGGCGGTCGCGCGTCTAAATATAAGCCGCGGCGATATATCCGCCATCGGCATAACCAATCAACGCGAGACAACTATTGTTTGGGACAAAAAGACGGGCGCGCCCGTATACAACGCAATAGTTTGGCAGTGCCGCCGCACCGCAGAAATGTGCGATAAGCTCAAAGCGGACGGACACGCCGACATGATTTACAAAAAGACCGGACTTCCAATAGACGCGTACTTTTCCGCGAGCAAGATAAAGTGGATATTGGATAATGTGGACGGCGCGAGGAAAAGGGCGGAAAAGGGCGAGCTGCTGTTCGGCACGGTGGACACATATCTTATGTGGAGGCTTTCCTCGGGCAAGATATTTGCCACCGACTACACCAACGCGTCGCGCACGCAATTGTTCAATATCCACACGCTTAGCTGGGACGACGAGCTGCTCTCGCTGTTCGATGTGCCGCGCAAAATGCTACCGGAGGTAAAGCCGTCAAGCGGAATTTTCGGCTACACGGACGAAAGGGAGTTCGGCGCTTCAGTTCCCATTGCTGGCGTTGCGGGCGATCAGCAGGCGGCGCTGTTCGGTCAGCGTTGCTTTACCAGTGGCTGTGCGAAAAACACGTTCGGAACAGGCTGTTTTCTTTTGATGCATACTGGTGACGAGGCGGTGGAAAGCAAGCACGGACTTATCACCACGCTTGCTGCAATGACGGATAACACGCCGCAGTACGCATTGGAGGGGAGCGTGTTTGTGGGCGGCGCAATAGTGCAGTGGCTGCGTGACGAAATGCAGCTTATACGGACGGCGGCGGAAAGCGAAAAGTGCGCCATGAACGTGTCCGATACTTTGGGTATGTACATTGTTCCTGCGTTTGTGGGGCTTGGTGCGCCGTACTGGAATCAATACGCGAGGGGGCTTGTCACGGGCATAACACGCGGCGCGGGCAAAGATCACTTTGTCAGGGCATGTTTGGAGAGCATAGCATATCAAGTAAACGACGTGCTGTGCGCCATGGAAAAGGATTTCGGAATAAGCGAGAAAAAGCTTGCCGTTGACGGCGGCGCGTCCGCCAACAACTTTTTGATGCAGTTTACGGCGGACATAACCGGGCGCAGTGTGGTGCGACCCATGACGCTTGAGTCCACGGCGCTCGGCGCGGCGTATCTTGCCGGGCTGTCCGTTGGCGTTTACGACCCGGACGCGCTTAAAAATCCGCAGAGCGGCGACACCGTTTTTACGCCGAACATGGATAAATCCGCGCGCAACAAGCTACTTGACGGCTGGCAAAAAGCGGTAGGCAAAACGATATATAAAGATTAAAAGTCCATTAAATCTTCCGCAAAGGCGCTAAAATGCTTGTACAAATCTTGCAAGTGTGTTATACTAACCATTATAGCGGAGGATTACGTGAAAACAAGTACTAAGGTATTGATTGCTGTTATAAGCGTTATTCTTATCGGTGTGATCATTTGGGTGGTGATTTATGCCGCCACAGGTGTGGACGAAAAAACCTATACAGAGCTCACTTCCGATATCAATAGGGGCAGCGTTGTGGAAATCTATTTGGAAAACGACACGGCGTATGTCAAAACGGCTAAAAGCGGCAACAAAATCGCCTACAAGGTTTACGCCCGTTACGAGCTGGTAATGGACGTTGTCAACGAATACGAGCAGGCTAACAAGGACAATTCCGAGTTTACGCCCATAGATATATCGTTTAACGACAGGTACGCAACTTCTATCACCGATTATATTATTCCGGTGCTTGCGCTTATACTTTTGGTTGTGCTTATGGTGTTTATGTTCAGGGCGATGAGCAATACCACAAAGACCACGATGGACTTTGGCAAAACCAAAACCAACATGCAAAATCAGCTAAAAGTGCGGTTCAGCGACGTCGCGGGCGCGGAAGAGGAAAAAGAAGAGCTTAAGGAAATTGTCGAGTTTTTAAAGAACCCGCAAAAGTTTACCGCAGTCGGCGCGCGCGTGCCGCACGGCGTGCTGCTTGTCGGCCCCCCGGGAACAGGTAAAACCCTGTTTGCCAAGGCGGTGGCAGGCGAGGCGAACGTACCGTTTTTCTCCAAATCGGGCTCTGACTTTGTGGAGATGTTTGTCGGTGTAGGCGCGTCACGCGTGCGCGACCTTTTTGACCAGGCAAAAAAGAACATGCCGTGCATAGTGTTTATCGACGAGATAGACGCGGTCGGCCGTCAGCGCGGCGCAGGCCTTGGCGGCGGCAACGACGAGCGCGAGCAAACGCTCAACCAGCTGCTTGTAGCAATGGACGGCTTCGAGTCCAACGAGCATATCATCGTCATGGCGGCGACCAACCGCAGCGACGTACTTGACCCCGCGCTCATGCGCCCGGGCAGGTTTGACCGTCAGATCTACGTGCACCTTCCCGACGTTCGCGGCAGGGAGGCTATATTCAAGGTCCACGCGCGCAACAAGCCGCTTGCGTCCGATGTCGATTTCCAGACGCTCGCGCGCATAACAAGCGGATTCTCGGGCGCGGATATAGAGAACATGCTCAACGAGGCGGCAATCCTCGCGGCGCGCGAAAACCGCACAAGAATAAGCATGGAGGATATGTACGAGGCTATAGACAAGGTGGAGATGGGTCCGCAAAAGCGGTCGCGCCTTGTAACGCCCGTCGATCAGCGCATTACGGCTTATCACGAGTCCGGTCACGCTATTGTGTCCTGCTTGACTCCGGGCTGCGATCCCGTGCATGAGGTTACTATCATTCCGCGCGGCCAGGCGGGCGGATATACCATGTACCGCCCCGACAACGACAACAACTTTATTTCGGTCAGTCAGCTAGTCGGACGGTTAGCCTCCATAATGGGCGGCAGGGCTGCCGAGGAGCTTGTAATAGAGGATTACACTACAGGCGCGGTGGGCGACCTTCAGCAGGCCACCAACATTGCGCGCAAGATGGTTACCGAGTGGGGCATGTCCGAAAAAATCGGAACCGTGTACCACGGCGGCAGTCAAGAGGTGTTTTTGGGCAGGGACTACCAGTCACAGCATTCCTATTCGGACAAGGTCGCGGCGGAAATCGACGCGGAGATTAAGCGGCTTATCGACGAGGGACATGCCACAGCTAAAAAGGTGCTTACCGAAAACCGCAAGATTTTGGACACCATGGCGCGCGTGCTCATAGAATGCGAAACCATCTACGCCGAAGAGGTGGAGATGATAATAAACGGCGCGACCCCCGAGGAAGTCAAAAAGGCGCTGAACGAACGGCTTGATCGCCGTGCCGCGCATCGCGACGCGATGGAAAAGGCGCCCATAAAAAAGCTTTCGGACTTTGAGCCGATTGCAGCAAGGGAAGAGGAGCCCAAATTCACTCCTACGGAGCAGCCGGAAGAGCAAATAGAAACGCCGGAAGAACCCAAAACGGAAGAGCCGGTAACCAAGGAAGAGCCGACAGAGCAAGATTCGGCCACCAAGGAAGAGCCGGCGCAGGAGCCGGTTAAAAAGACGCCGCGCAAGCGTTCAACCAAAAAGAACGACGACGGCGACAACGCATAGGATAAATACCAATAAATTTTCGGACGGAAAATAAAATGGCAAAGAAAAACACAAATAGCGAAGTATCGGCCGAGCAGCCGGTAAAGGTCTCTCACAAAAAGGCGAACATTGCGGTCATAATTGTGGCTGCAATCACCGCGCTTCTTTTGATTGCGATAGCGGTGATGTGCGCGGTGCGCGTTGATCCGCTTGACAAGGTGAATGCGCCGGACTCCAAAAAATCCGAATACTATGAGCTGTACGATCTGGACAGTTCCACTCCGCTCACCACCAACGCCTCTGCGCAGAGCAAGATTCGCGCTGCGCTTTCCACCATGGATTTCAGCGTGATGAACGCCGTTTTGCAATGGAACTGGGATTACTCGTACAACTTTGTTCGCAACAGTGACGACGACAAAATTACGATGACGGCGGAAGAGATAAAGAACAAGTCCGCAACTTCCACGCAGTATATGGTGGAATACGTCTATGTAAGCTCGGTTGTTAACGGCAAACTTAATAAGTCTATCGCGAAGAAGATAGAAGTGGACGGCGAAACGGTTTACTTTGACAGGCTTAAAGTGCTAATCGGCAACACGGACAACAGCGTGGGTGAGATTTATCTTTATCCGTACATTTACGAGTACGCCACCAACAAGTCCGCCGAGGATGGCGTGCGTTATGAAACGTATAAAGTGACGCCCGTCAAGGTCAGGGCCAACACCACCGAGGCGTTTAGCGCGCTCCAAAAGATAGTTACCGAAATCAATAACGGCTAAAATAAAAACCCGACCGCATGTCGGGTTTTTTTGAAAATTGCTTATAGGGGATTACATATTATGATTAGATTTATAGACGAAGAAGGCATGATCTCTCCGCGCGGCGAGCATATAAAAGCGGATATCGCGCTTACTACATTCAGTACACATATTTTTGACGTGTTGCTCGAGCGCACCGGCGCAAAACAAAGCGGTGTTGTGCGCGGCGGTGTGGATATTCTACTGTACACATTTACGCAAAACGGCAAAACAATTGTCGTATATCGTTCGCCTGTCGGCGCGCCTGCCGCGGTCAGCGCCATGGAGGAGGTTTTGGCGTGCGGCGTGAAAAAGGTTATCGCGTTTGGCATTTGCGGCGGACTCACCGAATCCGACCCCGATCTTTTTATCGTTCCTACGCGCGCTTACCGCGACGAGGGTACAAGCTATCACTATATGCCGGCAACCGAGTACGTGGAGCTTAAAAACGCCAAAGCGGTTCAGGCATCTTTGGAAAAAGCCGGGATTAAAACGCTTGTGGGCGGAGCCTGGACGACGGACGGGTTTTACCGCGAAACGTGCACCAGGCTTAACGAGATGCGAGCAAACGGCTGCGTCGCAGTGGATATGGAAAGCTCGGCATTGCAGGCTTGCGCTAACTATAGAAACGCCGATTTTTACACGTTTTTCATAACGGCGGACAGTCTGGCAGGCGAAAAGTGGGAGCCAAACTGCATACTCGACCTAAAGGCTACCGACGTCACTTCCGTCGCTGTCGCCGCTGCCGTAAACCTCGCAAAAGAGATTTGATAAAATTAAGAATTAAGAATGAGACCGCTACGCGGCATTAATGACGATATTGATTGATGTCAATATCGTCTTTTTTTGCACAAAAGTTTTTTAGTCCGCATAAAAAGTTGTTATGGACGAAGTGGAACTTTTGGCAAGGCTAATTAAGTGTGAGGCGGGCGGAGAAGGTGAAAACGGCATGCGCGCCGTCGCTTCCGTTATAATGAACAGAGTGCAACAGAACCAGGGCGAGTACGGCAGATACAACACTATCAACGACGTTGTGTTTGCGCCCAGGCAGTTTGAGTGCGCCACAAATCAGCCGCAAAGCGTATTCAATATTGCGGCAGAACCCATTCACTATGATATTGCGCGTTGGGCTATTAACGGCGGCAGGCTGTCCGACACCGCGGACGCGCTGTGGTTTTTCAATCCGTATTCCACTTCGTGCAGGGGGAGCTTTCCCAACAACAACGGATATTTCCGCACGCGCATTGGCGACCACTGCTTTTACTCGCCGACAAGCAGCTACTTCTCAACGTAATCATAAATTTTTTAATATATTAAAAAGGAGATACATATATGGACTGCGAAAACAGACCTGTAGACATCAACATTCCCGACCCGTTGCCCGACTATAATTCCGAAAACAACGTAGGGCTTTGGAAGCAACTTTTTGCCGCCAACATAGGCAAACGCGTCAAGGTGGAGATATCACTTTTTGACGGCACAATACGCTCTATCTGCGGCGACATCTATCTTGTAGGCAACGCGTACATAGGCTTATCTTGCGGCGACAAGCTTTGCTTCGGCGACATCTATTCCATTCGCTTCGTAACGTTCTATTGAGTTAAGAGTTGGGCGCGTGGCGCCATTAATGATGAGATCCCTCGTTCCTCGGGATGACAAAACAAACAGCACAATAATAACTACTGTAACGTTCGTTTGTCATCCTGAGCGCCTGCGAAGGATCTCAACCTTATTTAACAAACAAGCCGCCCGAAATCGAGCGGCTTTTTAGTTTATAGTATTATCTACTTTATACCGACAAGCTCGTCTATGCTTATGTTAAAGTATTCGGATAGTGTTATGAGATTGCTCATTGACGGCTCGCGCAGGTTATTTTCCCAAAGGCTGATTATGCCTTTACTGACGCCCAATTCCTTTGCGAGGGCGACCTGTCCCAAACATTTGGAAGTTCGAAGCTCTTTTAGTATTTCACCAAAGCGTGCTTGTCTGTCCATGTTGCTATTTTCTCACAAAAGTAAGATAATTACTTGACTTCTTACAATTGTAAGAGTACAATAATACATATTTGAATAGTCGGAGAAGAATATGGGTAAATCAAAAGATATTATTTCGGGCAGTCAGATTAACAACACTATTGCTGAGCTGTATGCGCTTCGTGCAGGGCTATCCGTCATTTCCGAGCGGGCAGATGACGTTCGCAAGCTTGAGCGAAAAATAGATAATGAAAATTTAAAAATCAGTTCTATAGAATCCGAAATAGACGAGAATAATAGAGCAATAAAACGAACAAGAGAAGAGTCAGACAGGTTACGTCAGGAAATATCAAATGTAAAAAACGATAAGAGCAGTCGTGTTAGTTCTCACATTCATAATAACATAAAATATCATCCATATAGTTTATCTGATTTTAAAAAATTTATAATCTTCGGTTCTATAGCTATTATATGGGGGTTTTTCATGATATTTCTCTCCATAATAAACGGTGGGGGCGAGGGTGTTGCCTATAGAATAATAGGTATTGTCGCAATTATAGTTGGCGCGGGATTGATAGGAGTTCCTATAATAATAAGTTCTTTAAGTAAAAAGAAATATAATCAACATCGTAAGAATTTAGAAAATTCCAAATGTAATGAAATAGATGATGAGATAAGAGGTTTACAAGAACGACTCGATCGTCTACAAGAGAAATTACCTCCTCTGCAGCAAAAGGGGAACGAGTTGCTTGTAAAAAAGGGTGATATGATAAAGGAAGTGGAGCAAAGTGTTGTTGTAATAAGAAATAATATAGTTTCGGTTGCGCAACAAGGAGAGTTATACTACCACGCAATGGAAACGGAGTTTGCGAGCTTGCTTAATCCTGCAGATTGGCAAAACACAGATTTGTGTATATTCTATTTGCAGACGGGTAGGGCGGAATCCATTAAGGAATGTCTGTTACTTGCAGACCGTCAGCGTCAAAACGACGAGATAGTGGGCGCAATAAGAGCGGCAAGCGATAGAATAAGTAGCGAAATCCGCAACGGATTTAAGGCGCTCGGCAGTACTATGGTTACGTGCATAAATGCGCTTAGTATGCAAATAGAAACAATGAGCAACACATTATCGGCACAGAATGACTCAACAATTCGCGCGCTCGGCGCAATAGAAAACAGCAATGCAGCCTTGCTTTCGGCAACGCAACTTAACAACGCTTTGCAGGCAAAAGCAAATCAGACAAGTGAACAATTGTTGCGTGATTATCGCTATGTGCAAAATCGAATGGGAGTAGCAATATAGATTAATATAGAATTAGCCGCTGTCGCGGCATTAATGATGAGATTTCTCTGCTCCGCGCTAACGCGCTTCTGTCGAAATGACAGGCTTTAGCCTGTCACCTCGAGCTTATCGAGAGGTCTTTGCTGTCGCGCTATTCGTGTCATTCCGAGCTTGTCGAGGAATTCGGGCGAAGCCGCATAATTTTTAATGCGCGTCAGCTGACATTATCAAACATACAAGCCGCCCGAAAACAATCGGACGGCTTTTACACATATAATTCTTAATTCTTAATTCCTAATTCCGAATTAAGCACCGCTTCCAGGTTGCTTGAGTCGGATACGTAAAACTCGGTCGCGCCTATATAGTTTAGTAGCGCCTGCAATATTATTGCGCCGTATGGGATTGTGTCGGCGCGCTTTTCGCAGATAGGACGGAACTGCTTTAGCTTCGGACTCAACAGTATAGGCATAATATCGTCCAGCTGCTTTGCTGTGAACTTTGCGGTTACAGCCGCTTTGTCGTAATACTTTAGATTGAGTATGGCGGCGGCAATGTTGCACGCGCTTCCGCCGCACAGCACCACGGGGCGTTGCGGAATATCGCCGTATTCACTTAACATGTTTGGCAATGTATCAATCGCCCTGCGGTAATCACCGTTATACGTGTTTTTAAGCACAACCACGCCGAGCGGCAGGCTCTTTATGTAATCTGGCGTTTTGCCGTCCTTTGAGCTAATCACTTCCAGGCTTCCGCCGCCGAGATCGCACACGGTGACTGCCCCAATCGGCTTATTTGCTCCCGAAAGCGCAAGCTCCGCCTCCTGTTCGGGCGAGAGGATATTGACAGTAAGTCCGGTCTCCGTCAAAACTTTTTTGCAAAACTCTTCCCCGTCATATGCACGCCGCACCGCCTCGGTGGCAAACGCGAAAATATCTGTGACGTTTTTTTCGTCGCACATAGCTTTAAATTCCTTTAGCGCCGCTACGGTCGCGGTGACGCCGGAGGGGGAGAGCATTCCGCTTTTTTCTATGCCGAATGCGAGCTGCGTTATTACTGACGCGGTTGTCCCGTCGTCAAACGCAAGCCGCACCGAATTGGAGCCTATATCAATAGCCGCTTTCATGTTTTACCTCACAAAAAAGGTCGCTGTTTTTGCGACCTTTATTTTACTGTTTTCATTCTTCGCCTATGACCGTTTCGCCGCGGTACACCATGTCCAGATACTCGCGCGCGAATTCCTCTACAAACTCGGTGGAATTGCAATACTCTATCATGTCCTCGTTGCTTTGTATCAGCCTTTCCAGCCTGGCGTTTTGTGCGGCAAGCGACTCTTTGCGAGAGTTGACGGCGCCCAGCTTTACAAGGTTGACTATAAGCGCGATGACGAGCATAAGGAACAGTATCGCGAGCGACACGCCTATTATCTTTGCCACAGGGGTATTCATGTTTACTTTGGTCTTTTCCATAGCGAATTAATTTTATCACGTTTATGTTTGTCTTGTCAAGGCGTAATTAATAATTTATTATGCCGAGAGTATCTTTTTTACCTCGTTAAGCCGACGGAGCGCTTCGTCCTTTCCGAAGAGCTTAACCATTTCCGCGCCGCCGCCCGGGGTGGCCGCAGCGCCGGTCAGCGCAATGCGGTATATCCACAGCACTTGACCCTTCTTAAGCCCTTTGCTTTCCGCAAGGCTTTCGAGCTCGGCGTTAAGGTCATCCGCCTCGGTCGCTTTTATGCAGTCGTCAATAAGCTCTTTTGCCATGTCAACCGTGGTCTTCCATTTTTTATTGACAAACAGCTCGGTGTCAAAGCTATTAAACGCGTCCAAAAACGCGGCGCGTTCCTTTATGTCGGAAAGCACTTCCACGCGCGATTGTAATAGTTCGGATAAATATACGTAGTCGATTTTTCTATCGGGGTAATATTCGTTGTAGTAGGGGGTGGCGGCGGCGTGAAAAGCTTCCGCGCTCATTTCCTTTACGTACAAGGAGTTAAGCCAGCGCATTTTGGTCTCGTCGAATATGGAGGACGACTTTTGCAAGCCCTCTATAGAGAAGCTTTCTATAAGCTCCTCCATGGACAGCTTTTCGCGGTTGTTTTTGGGGTTCCAACCGAGCAGGGCTATATAGTTGACTATAGCGTGCGGCAAAAAGCCCTTGCGCAAAAAGTCCTCAAACCCGGCGTCGCCGTCGCGCTTAGACAGCTTGTGCTGACTGTCGCGCATTATCGGCTGCAGGTGAATGTACACCGGGCGTTTCCAGCCGAGGGCGTCGTACAAAAGATTATACTTGGGTGTGGACATAAGGTATTCTACGCCGCGGATGCAGTGCGTTATGCCCATGAGGTGATCGTCAATCACGTTGGCAAAGTTGTACGTGGGCATGCCGTCCGACTTGATAAGAATGTTGTCCTCGAGGTCCTTGTAGTCGACGGTGACGTCGCCGAACACCTCATCGTGATATGTGGACGTGCCGCTTTCGGGAATGTTCTGGCGTATGACGTACGGCTCGCCGCGCGCGATGCGCTCCTGCACCTCTTGCTTAGATAAGTGCAGGCAGTGTTTGTCGTACTTGGTAGCGCCCTTGTCGTGCATTTCTTGGAGCCGTTCCTTGGAGCAAAAGCAACAGTACGCATCGCCGCTCTCCAGAAGCTGCTGTGCGTATTTGAGGTATATTTCCTTACGCTCGGACTGGACGTAAGGGCCGTAATCTCCGCCGACAATAGGACCCTCGTCATAGTGAATGCCGGCTTTGTCCAGTGCGGAAATGATAATGTCCACAGCGCCCGCTACCTCGCGGTTTTGGTCGGTGTCCTCTATGCGCAGAATGAACTTGCCATTGTTCTTTTTGGCAAAAAGGTAGGCGTATAGCGCGGTGCGAAGTCCGCCTATGTGCAGGTATCCCGTGGGGCTGGGTGCAAATCTTGTACGAACCATGTTCTCTCCTTGACTTGTCTGTAGTAAAGTAGTATAATAGCAATGTTATTTAGCTAATAGTAACGATATCATTGTAATGCTTTTGAAGATAAAAATCAACTAAAAAGGACAGTAATATGGACGAAATCTTGACCCGTGAAATTTTGGACAATCTTGCGGAAATAGTCGCTATACCCAGTGTGTACTCGGAACCTGCGGACGGCGCCCCGTACGGGCAGGCGTGCTTGGACGCGTTAAAGTGGTTTGTCGCTAAGGCGCTCTCTTACGGGCTGAAGGCGGAGCTTATGGACGGATACTGCGCTTACGCCGAGGTGGGCATGGGCGCGGAGTGCATAGGCATACTGGGGCACCTCGACGTGGTGCCTGCGGGAAACGGCTGGGCGAGCAATCCGTTTAAAATGGTGGAAGAGGACGGCAAGGTTTACGGCAGGGGCGTAGGCGACGACAAGGGCGCGGTTGTTGTGTGTCTGCACGCGCTGCGCACGCTAAAAAAGCAGAACGCACCGCTTAAGCGCCGCGTAAGGCTGATTGTCGGCGCTGACGAGGAGCGCGGCAGCTCGTGCATAAGATACTATCTTAATCACGGCGGCGAGGTGCCGGCTATGTCGTTTGTGCCCGACTCCGAGTTCCCGGTCATAAACAGCGAAAAGGGCATTGCCCATATAATATTGAACTTCAAGGACAAGAAGCTCGCAAAAAATATAACGGCTGTCGTCGGCGCGGAATGCGCAAACGCCGTGCCGGATAAATCGACCGTGAGCGTTGCGCCTAATAGCCAACTCGCCAAGTATTTGGAGGAGCTGTGCGGCGGTGCGGTCACTTCCGAGCTGTTTAAAAAGCAGCCGATAGCGGCGCGCATTGTCGAGGGCGGCAGCAGTTTTTCAGACTACGAAATATATAACGGCAAGCAGATGGATATAACCGCGGTGGGAACGGCGGAACACGCGTCCACTCCCGACAAGGGCGATAACGCGCTGTGGAAAACGCTCGGCTTTTTGGCGGCGTGTAACGAAGCTGTCGGGTCGGAATACCTGCCCAAGATTTACGAATACCTGTGCCGAAAGGACGCGGCGCAAAAACTGGATATTTATGTAAACGACCCCAAAAGCGGCGCCACTACAATGTGCCTGTCGCAGGCGGAAATGGCAGGCGACACGCTTAAGCTGCTTATAGACTTCCGTCTTCCGCTTGGCGTTAGCGCCGATTTTGTCGCGCAAAAGTTGGCTGAAAAAATCGGCTGCGACGCGGTGGTGCGCGACTATCACGAAAACCTGTATATCCCGGAGGATTCGCCGCTTATTACCGCTCTTCTCGAGGTGTATAGGGGATTAACGGGCGATATGACTCCGCCGCTTCAGGTGGGCGGCGGCACGTACGCAAGGGAGCTGCCCAATGCGGTGGCGTTCGGTTGCACTCCGCTCGGCATAGACATAAACATGCACCGCGCGGACGAAAACTTCCCCGTGCGTCAGCTGTTTAAAAACTACGAGATATACCTCGCCGCGGCAAAAAAGCTGGCTAATATGTAAGTAATAAAACATGTAGTGGAATACTAAATTAAAGGAGAAAACACAATGGAAATACAAAACCCTACCATGGACGAGTTCAACAAAATAACAGCAAGCGGCAAGACGCTTGTGGACTTTTGGGCGAGCTGGTGCGGTCCGTGCAGAATGCAGGCGCCCATAGTGGAGGAGCTTGCTAAAACCACAGACGTAAAGGTGATTAAAATCGACGTAGACAAGGACGACGAATTGGCGCTTGATTTTCAGGTGAGCAGTATCCCCACGCTGGTGCTGTTTGAGGACGGCGTAGTTGTGGAAAAGTTTATCGGTCTTACTTCGCTCGACGAAATCAAAAAGGCATTCGGTCTGTAAAGTGAAAAAACAAAGCCGCGGCGAAAAAGTTTGTCGCGGCTTTTGTGGTGTTTTTAAAAACAAAAATCCGCAAAAAACCGCGTTAAATCTCTTGCCAAACAAAATAAACTTTGATATAATAGACCTTGCTATGGCGGCATAGCTCAGCTGGCTAGAGTACTCGGTTCATACCCGATTGGTCACTGGT